>JAWODE010000045.1:0-10614 GCA_046483455.1 Candidatus Hydrogenedentota bacterium
GTGTATTAACCCCCGCACCGAGCGAGCGCTTATGGCGGCCATGCCGCGCTACACGGAAATGCTCGTCGCCATATTCGATCAGAGCCACTATCTCACGGATATCGTCTGCCGGAATCCCGAATTTGTGTCGTGGCTGTGGGAGGAAGCGTCGCTTGACGAGGCCGTCTTCCGCGGGCAACAGGAGGAGGCACTCCGGCGTCAGATTGCCGCGTTCGACAACTTTGCCTCGCGCGCCGCATCGATGCGCCGTTTCAAGCGCCGTGAATTTCTTCGGGTCGCCGTTCGCGATATTTTTGTGCATAGTCCGCTCCGCTCCCTGGTCGAGGATATGTCGAACTTGGCCGACGCGATGGTCGCGGTAGCTTACGAGTGCGCGTACACTGAGGTTTCGGCACGGTATGGCGTTCCCCAAGTCGAGCACGGCGAAGAAAAGGCGGCGTTTTCTGTCTTGGCGATGGGGAAACTCGCCGGGCGCGAGTTAAATTTCAGTTCCGACATCGATCTCATCTTTCTCTACTCCCACGACGGCCAAACAAGTGGCGGCGCCTCTGGAAGTACGACCAATGCGGATTTCTTCCGCCGCGTCGGGGAGCGCATCATTAAAATGCTACACGAGCAGACCTCCGAAGGAAACGTCTTCCGCGTCGACATGCGGTTACGGCCCTACGGCCGTGCGGGCGCGCTGGCCATCAGTATCGATAGCGCCATTGCTTACTATGAGCGCGCAGGGCAAGCCTGGGAGCGCCAGGCGCTTATCAAAACCAGGCCCATCGCCGGTGACGCCGCCCTCGGAGAAGAGTTCACCGAACGCACGCGGCCTTTCACCTATCCCCGTTACTTTGACGACGAAACTCTTGAGGACATCCGCAACACCAAACAGCAAATGGAAGCGCGTGTAGACGACCGGGGCGAAACCAAGCGTGAAGTGAAACTCGGGCGGGGGGGTATTCGGGATATCGAGTTTACGGTACAAGTATTGCAGCTCTTAAACGGAGGGCGGACGCCCGAATTGCGCACCCCCAATACCCTCGATGCCATCGCCGCCCTTGGCGAGTATGGTATTCTCAGACCTCTCGATGCCGCCGCTCTGAAGAGCAACTACACGTTCTTGCGTCAAGTCGAGCACCGCCTCCAGATCGAGGGCAGCCAGCAACGCCACACGCTTCCCAAAGAGCCTGAAGAACTTGACTATTTCGCGCGACGCATGGGATATGCCAACAGCGATTCCTTCATGGCCGACTACCGTGATCGAACCGAGGAAACGCGTGATATTCTCGAGGGGTTCCTTGCGGCAAAGGGCGCCGGTACCCTTTGGATTAACGACTTGGTCAATCCCCATTCCGACGGACGCCACGGCATCGCGCGATTGCAGCAGTGTGGCTTTCGCGATCCCCTGAAAGCGCGCCAGGAATTCCTCGCTCTCAGTGTCGGTTCAGAAAACCACACCAACACGTTGCGTGTACGCCAGACCTTCGCCAATATTGCACCCGTATTGATCGAGTCCCTGGGCGAACTTTCCGATCCCGACACGGCGCTGCTTCGTCTGACACGGCTGCTTGCCAATCTGCGGGCGCCGGGCGCTATTTACGATATTCTGAACACCGACCCCGCCTTGTGCCGGCAATTAACGCGTCTTATCGCCAATAGCGTCTTTTTAACCGAAATCCTTATGCGTGATCCCGGCCTTTTCGATGTCATTGGCGTGCGAAGCGCACTGGAAGCCTCAGCATCGACGGACCTCCTCCGCGAGCGCCTCGAAGACCTGTGCACCGCTTACGACCGTGAAGCAGGCCCCTACCGTTTTGTGTCCGGCGAGATGCTCCGTATTGGCACGCGCGACTTGTTCGAATTCGCCGACGTACAGGAGGTGGGTGCGGAACTGACCAATGTCGCCGAAGTATGTCTTCAGTTTGTGCTGGAACAAGCAAGAGAATCCGTGGTAAAGCGGTATGGCCGGAGCAACGGCGCCTTTGGCGTCTTAGGGATGGGGAAACTCGGCGGGCGCGAGCTCGGCTACGGCAGCGACCTTGACCTTGTCTTCGTGTACGAGGAAGAGCCCTCCGGCGAATTCGAAATTGCCCCCGTTGAATACTTCACGGCAGTGGCGTCGAAACTGCTGCGAACGCTCAAAGAACCTACCCGTTATGGGACGCTTTACGACGTCGACGCCCGGCTCCGTCCCGACGGCAACAAAGGGGTACTTGTGGTAACTCCGTCCCGGTTGCGCGACTATTATCTGAATGAAGCGCAGGCTTGGGAGCGTCTCGCTCTTGTTAAAGCGCGTTTCGTGGCGGGTGATCCCGAATTTGGCAGGGCTATCGATGAAGTGGTCCGTAATCTTGCCTTCGAACGGGCCTTGACTGCCGAAGAACTCGAGAATATCGAGGAGATTCGCAGCAGAATCGTCGCGCAGGCGTCTAGATATGATCTCAAAAGGGAAGAGGGCGGTATTGCGGAACTGGAATTCACCTTGCGGCTGCAACAACTTGCCTGCGGCCAGGACTATCCGGAAGTGCGTCGCACCGATGCCTTGGGGGCGCTCGATGCGTTGACCGGTGTTGGGGCATTCAACCCGGAAGACGCCGCAAAGCTGCGTGAAGCGTACCTTTTTCTCCGGCGGCTCGAAAACCGCGTGCGCATGATGCACGGCCGCTCCGGAAGCCGCATCCCGGAAAGTCCGGAAGAACAAACCGACCTGGCTAAGCGGCTCCATATTGACGAGGATTTGGTTCAAAGAACAAACTCACGCAAGGCCGACGTCCATGCAATATATCAAAAGGTTTTTCAATCGCTGCGCGCACAAGTATGACCGGTACGCTAACCACGGAGCACGGAGAGCATGAGCATAATCGATAAACTTGTTCGCTTTATCGACCTCACGGAAGTCACGGTACCACTGGACGAGTTTTCAGCCGACGAACGCGGCGCGCTCGATACCATCAATCAGCGTGTGGCGTCCGGCGAATCGTTGAGCGATGTCATGGATTTTGTTTTCGAGTCGACTCTCGACTTGTTCCCCTGCGACCGCCTTAGTATTGCGTTTGTACAGGAAGACGACCGTGTTGTATCCCATTGGTCGCGTGCTCTTTACAGCCCCCTCCTTCTGCACAATGGATATGCGGAAGACCTGCGTCAAACCACGCTTGCCCACGTACGCGATTCCGGCCACGTGCGCATCATCGACGATCTCGAGGCGTACGTCGAAGCTAAACGGCAAAGCCCTTCGTCACGGCTCCTCGTGCGGGAAGGGGTGCGGTCGAGCATGACTTGTCCGCTCTCCGTCGAAGGACGTAATGTGGGTTTCCTGTTTCGCAGTTCTCGTAAGCCCCGAAGCTACGGGATGCACGAAGTGCTTTTGCACAGCGCCCTTGCCGGCCGGTTGAGCCAGGCAGTCGAGAAAGCCTACCGTATCGAGCAACTTACGGCCGCGAACCGCGCGTATACCGAGATGCTGGGCTTTATCAGCCACGAACTCAAGAGCCCTCTCGGAAGTATCGTTATGGACCTTAATGTTTTGGAGGACGGATACCTCGGGAAAATCGAGCCGCCCCAGCGCGAAAGAATCGAAAAAACCCGTGGAAAAGCACAGTATCTCCTAACACTTATCAAGGATTACCTCGATCTGGCGCGCATCGAGGGGGGAGGATTCAACCTTCAGCCCCAAAGCGCCGTGGATTTCCTCGATGATGTACTCGAGCCCGCACTCACGGTGGTCCGGTCCGAAATGGAAGAACGGCATATGAAGCTTGAGCGACAAGTTCCTGAGAAACCATTGAAAATCGAGTGCGATCCCGGCCTTTTGAACATTGTGATGGTCAATCTGCTCAGCAATGCGGTAAAATACGGAAATGAAGCGGGGCGAATTCGTGTTCGCATAGAAAAGCCCGACGGAAAACTTGCTGTTTCTGTCTGGAACGAGGGTCCGGGTTTTCCCAAGAGTGAAAGGTCAAAGCTTTTCAAGAAATTCTCGCGGCTGCAGACCAAAGAATTGATGGAACGCAAAGGGACCGGAGTGGGACTGTACACAACTTGGCGGATTATTCAGGCTCATGGTGGGCGCACGTGGGCAGACTCCGAGGAAGGGTCGTGGGCAGAGTTCCATTTCGAGATTCCGCAGCCGCTTAGGCAGAACAACAAACCGTAAAGCAAGGCTGCCTCGACACACGCCAAACGCGCCTCAAATACTGCAGAAAGGCATGGCTATGCTCAAAAATGCCGATCCCGCAACATTTATCGACGAAGAACATATCGAGACCACATTGGCCCGCGAATCCCGCAAAGACGCCGTCCGCGTGCGGGAGGTTCTTGCCAAAGCGCGCGAACTCCACGGTCTCGAGATCGCCGAAGTCGCCGCTCTGACCGCCGTGAGGGACCCCGAACTGCTCAGCCAGATGTTCGACGCCGCCCGGTTTGTCAAGGAACAAATCTACGGCTGCCGCCTCGTGCTTTTTGCGCCACTGTACATCAGCAATCTCTGTTCGAACGAATGCCTCTATTGCGCATTCCGCAAAACGAACAAAGAGGTCACGCGGCGGGCTTTGACGCAGGCTGAGATCGCCCAGGAAACCCGCATTCTCATCGACCAGGGGCATAAACGCATTCTATTGGTAGCCGGCGAGTCGTACCCTGTCGAGGGATTCGAATATGTTCTCAAGGCCGTTGCTACAATTTACGAGACCAAAAACGCCAATGGTGAAATTCGGCGTGTCAATGTCAATGTAGCCCCGCTCAGTACGGAGGAATTCCGCCGGCTCAAGGCCGCGCAGATCGGCACTTACCAGCTCTTCCAGGAAACCTACCACCGCGAAACATACGCCCAAATGCACGTCTCCGGATTGAAGCGGGACTACGACTGGCGGATCACCGCCATGGACCGCGCCATGGAAGCCGGTATTGATGATGTCGGCATCGGTATCCTCTTCGGACTCTTCGATTACCGGTTCGAGATGCTAGCCCTGATGCAACACATCCGTCACCTTGAAGAACGGTTCGGTGTTGGTCCGCATACAATCAGTGTGCCGCGTCTCGAACCTGCACTGAATGCCGATATCGCCGCGCATCCGCCGCACCCGGTGTCTGACACCGATTTCCGAAAGATTGTCGCGATTCTGCGATTGGCGGTGCCGTATACCGGCATCATCATGTCGACCCGCGAAACCCCGAATATCCGCCGTGAGACCTTTGCCCTTGGCGTCTCCCAGATTTCGGCCGGCAGCCGCACCAATCCAGGGGGATACGCCGAAGATGAGGAATACGATTGTAGTCAGTTCTCGCTGGGCGACCACCGGCCGCTGGACGAAGTCATCCGCGATGTCGCGTCTCTGGGATACATCCCTTCCTTTTGTACGGCCTGCTACCGTCTCGGTCGCACCGGCGAGGATTTTATGGACCTCGCCAAACCGGGAAAGATCAAAGACCACTGCGACGTCAACGCCGTCAGCACGTTCATGGAATACCTCTGCGATTACGGGTCCCGCGAAACCCGCGCCGCCGGCGAACAATGTATTAAGAACGTTCTCGTAGGTATGCCTCCCGAACGCCGCAACACCGCCCAAGCGCTCATCGACCAGGTCAAATCCGGTAAACGCGATTGCTACGTCTAGGGCGGAATAGCGGTTTGACTGCACCAGCCCATTTGACTCGGTGCCTCAAATGTATCGCCTTTTAGGGCAGGAAGAGGGGGGGACTTACCATACTCCAGCTTGATTCCCGTTCGGCGGCACTGCACACTAAGGCCAATTGGGGAAGGAAAGGGCAGGAGAACACGGTTATGGAAAAGCACATCATCTACGGCGTACATGTAACCGACCGCATGAGCAAGGTCCCGAATGTCCAGCACCTGTTTTCAGAGTACGGCTGCAACATCAAGACGCGCATCGGCTTGCACGATGTCGGCGAAGAAAATTGTTCGCCCAGCGGCATCATTCTTCTCGAGATGTTCGGGGACGAACAGGTTTGCGAGGAACTGCGCGATAAACTCAACGCCATCGAGGGTGTCGAAGTCCAGCAAATGGTGTTCGGGCACGATTAGCCCGGATATTTCAGTGCGCCACGAGGGTGCACTGAGAAATGCGGGTTAGCGAGTAACGCGCGCCAAAAACCGGCTTCATTTCAACATACCCGATGGCAAGGGATGCCGAGGAGTTTTGCGAGTTTGTCGAGTAAGGAGGCGATGTGTCCGGTGCCTATGGCCAAGTGGTGGGCGGGGCCCTGCCGGGACCATTCGTTGACGAAATCTTTTGCGCTGATACTAAAGCGGTAGCGGCTGTTGGTATTGCCGATACGAAGCACGGGGCCTGGTACGCTGTGACCCTCGGCCGTAAGAAGGCTGACCTGTCCACGGGCTCCCTGCACGACCGCCAGCAACGTGACAGGGCCCTCTTTGACGGACATCTGGATGGATAACCCTTTCCCGGGTTTGCCATGGTAGACAGGGAGAGGTACGAGTTCCACCTTGCCTGCGGCGATAGCGGCATGGGCGGGACCGTCGTGGCCCAGCAACACGATGTCGTCATCGAAGTCCATCGCATAGAACTCGGAGAAGCTGCCCCCGCATTCCAACAGGTCCAGGATCTTCATGGCGATGACGTTTTTGATCTCGCATTCGCCCGCCACAGGGACACCGTGCATCGTGAGCAGCGTATTCCCGGCAATGACGGAGGTGACGACATTCTCATACTCGTTACCGGGCTGGCCTTCGTAGTAGTACGCCATGCACCCCAGGTCATTTTGCTTCACGAGGTTATCGAGAGCGACGGAGGTATGGGCGGCACGGTCGAGTTCTTCTTTGGAACAAGCCTCGTCAACCGCGAAATCGCGCTGGAATTGGTTGCGTTTCGCGGTAATTTCCTCGGGGGAAATTTCCTCGCGGAGACTCCGGAGAGCACACATCTCGAGCAGTTCGAAATGTGAGCCGAACACGGCCGCGAGCTGGGTCATATCGCTGTAGACGTCGAGCATGCCACAATAGTAGTGGCCGAGAACCCCGATGCGCGTGTTTCGCAGTTGGACAGCCACTTGCGCGGCCTGAACCCACCCAGCGATCTCAGACCACGCCACGTCATCGTCAAGCGTACCAGTTACGAGATGGTAGTCGATCCCGGCGCGGTTAAAGACGCAGGCGATTTCAGGGGCGAAGCAAGCCTGGCAGTGGGCAAGCCATTCGCCGGTCATTTTCCCGCGGTCGCCCAGGGCGTTAAACGATTCGTAGTCGATGGCGGATACGGGCTGCAGGTTCAGGACAATGACGGGGACTTTCGCGCGCTGGACTACCGGAAGGACCGTTGAACTGAGTGCGTAGGTTGAGACGTAAAGAAGAATAAGGTCTACGTTTTCGCGGGCGAGCCGTTCACCTACTTCGCGGGCCTGGATTGGGTTATCAACGATCCCGGTATTGATGAGGTTCGCCTCGGGGAAACGTTTTTGCAGGCGTTCGGCGATTCGATCCTGGTAGCCGTTGAGCCGGTCGAGCAAGCCCTCGAACTGCGCCCAGTAGGTATCCAATCCAATGCCGTAGAGCCCGATGTTCATAATCCTATCCTATTTGCTTATGAGTCGAGTTGAGCCGCTTCGTCAATGGTGGTGGTTTCCTTGGTTTCCGAAGCTTCCGAGGCGATAAAATTACCCGCGCCGACGACTACCGTCGAGAGAATAAGCACGATGATCCCAACAAAAACCGTGCTTCGGGTTCCGGTGCTTGTGCCTTTCCATTCGCGTCCTATAAGGCCCCACAGGTTACTGAACGCGATAATAAATGCCATGTGGATGGTCCAACTCGAGAAGTCATATTCGCCCATTTGGGTCGTGCCCATGCCGTAGAAGAAGAACTGGAGGTACCAGGTCACGCCGCCCAGTGCGCATAGCAAGTAGTTGAAAATGAGGCTGTGTTCACCGGCATCCCTATAGTTGTGGGCGGTCCCGTTTTTCGCGTTGAGAAACAGGCACCAGACGGCATTGGTCGTCAGACCACCAAGAAGCGCCACGACCAGCACGGGCAGGTTCGAAAAGATCTTAGGCGCGCCGTGTTCGACGGCGGAATCGAGAATCGGCTTGCCGGCGGCGAAGGCGAAGGCCATGCACGCGCTCATCACCCCCGCGAATATCGCGACCCACAGGCCCTTCGTAAAATTGAATTCCTTGATGGTGGCCTGCTTTTCCTCGTCGGACAATTCGCCTTCTTTGCGCACGCCCGCCCACCCGCAGATGGTGATGCCCCCGAGACAGACGGCCACGCCCGCAAAGGTGACTTGGCCGGACAATTCCGCCAGCATATCGATAAATTCACCCTGGAAGATTGGTGGGATGATAGTGCCGAAGGCCGCGCAGAACCCCAGCGCCAGGGCGTAGCCGAGCGACAGGCCCAAGTATCGCATCGACAGACCGAACGTCAGCCCGCCGATCCCCCACAATACGCCGAAGATGTAAGTCCAAAACAGGCTCGATGGGGGCGCGCTGGTGAGAGTCTCGAGGAGGTTAGGGCAGATGATGATGGCGCCCACCAGCGGTGCGACCAGCCAGCTGAAGACTCCTCCCACTAGCCAGTACGATTCCCAGGCCCAGCCTTTGACGTTTTTGTAGGGGATGTAAAAGCTGGCAGCAGCCAATCCCCCGATGGCGTGTAGCAATATCCCCAGAACCGGATTCGCCTGCATGATGACTCCTTTACTGCTTAGTTTGATGAGCTTCCCCGGGGCCAACCCTCCGTCGTGCAATTATGCGGGAAAACACCGCAGATGTCGATGATGGAGAGGAAAAGATTACAACGCTCGGTGAAATTTATAAGTCCTATAGGACCTATAGGACTTATAAGACTTATGCAATCTATTGCATTGCGTTTTTTGGGCTCCGTCACCGGTGCGCCGAACATGCCAGCGTTCGTTGCGTTCGCTACACGATATCCGGTGGGGGGAGGATGCGTGCGAGTTCTTCGGGGGTGGTGATGCCGCTGTGAGCGGCTTCAAGGCCGACGTCGAACAGGGTGCGCATCTGATGCGCGGCAGCCGCTTCCTGTAGTGCCCCGATGGTGGGGTGTTTGAGGATGAGGTTTGCAATGTCCTCATTGACCAGGAGCAACTCGCCGAGGGCGGTACGCCCGCGGTACCCGATGTTCTGGCACTGCGAGCACCCTTTGCCCCGCTTATAGGGCTCTTTTTTCGGCGCTTTCCCGAACCTGGTGATGAGGTCGGGCGTCGGTGTATACGTTTCCAGGCAGTTAGGGCAGTTGACCCGCGCTAACCGTTGCGCCAGTACGCCGGTGATGGACGAGGCCAGCAGGTACGGTTCGATGCCCATGTCGAGTAGCCGCGCAAAGACGCCGCAGGCCGTCCCGCTGTGAATGGTGCTGATGACCAGATGGCCGGTCAGTCCTGCCTGAATGGCCATCCTTGCAGTTTCGACGTCGCGAATCTCGCCCACCATGATGACCTCGGGGTCCTGCCGAAGAATGGAACGTAAGGCGTTCTGAAAGGTCACGCCGGTGCGCGGGTTCACCTGGATTTGCGTAACGCGGTCGAGACGGTATTCGACAGGGTCCTCGATGGTAACGATGTGCGTGGTCGTGAGCTGGGTGCGCAGAATCTCGCGCAAGAGGGCGAAAATGGTGGTCGTTTTGCCGCTCGAACTGGGACCGGTCAGCAAAATGACTCCTTGAGGCCGGCGAATGAGTTCCCGTAAAGTTTCCGTGATCGACTCGTCAAATCCCAAGTCCTCGATTTCGAGCAACTGTTTCGAGGTCCCCAAAATACGAATCACGATTTTCTCACCATTAATGGTGGGAAAGGTGGAGACGCGCATCGAATATCCGCTCGATGTCTGCTCGGGGGGAATCCGGCCGTCCTGAGGCTGGTCTTTTTGGTACACCACCATCTGAGCCATGACCTTGATGCGCGCCGTGATGCGCGGCTTATGCGAAGCCGGGATATGTGCGATGTCGTGCAGAATGCCGTCAATGCGGAACCGCAAAGCCAGACTGTCGGTCCAGGGCTCGAAATGGACGTCGCTGGCCCCGTGATAGACCGCTTGCGAGAGGGCCAAGTCAACGGCCAGCGTCGCCCGTGTGTCGCCGGTTTCCAGCAATTCTTTAAGACGAGGCTGGATTTCCCCGAGCCGCAATGCTTGCTGAGGTGACTTCGGAGATGTTTCTTTCTCTGCGATTGGCTTTTCCATGACACTCCCGAGTGTTGGTGCCTTGGGCAGTAAAGGGATAAGCGCTATTTCCCCGCGTTTCGAAGGACTCCCCAAAAGCTTGTCATTGTCAGCTGTATGAGACCTGAATTTTCAAATAACCTTTTTGATTATCGCACACAACAACAAAAATGGCATTCTTTTACCCGATTCTGGCCTTAAAATCCCTTGCAAATCACCCGAATTCAGCATATTGACACATATTCCGCTGGGAGATGGTACACTAAAGAAGATATAATACAGGCGTGACGAATCCAAACTGGGGAGGGATTCGCAGGTTGTTCTGGACGTGACCAGCGCCGGCCTGTTGTTTTGCAGGGGAGAGCCCCGGTCGCCTAAACGAGGACGAATCATGCTCGAGCGGATGCCCCAAGAAGTTCCGTATCTTTACATTTTGAAACCGCTGGAATTCCTTGTTCTGGTTGGAGTTGC
>JAWODE010000125.1:0-3159 GCA_046483455.1 Candidatus Hydrogenedentota bacterium
TGGCTATTGCGCGCGCCCTGGACCTGACGGAACCGCCGGCGGGGGTTGCCGATTTGGCGCGGGTGGCGCAGGAGGTGCACCGGCGTCATTTAACGGATGCGCATCAGCGAAAAATGCGGCTGTCGTGTGAAACACCGGATGAATCCGTCTGGGTGCATGCAAGTGAAGACGAATTGTCCGAGGTGTGCCACGCGTTGCTGAATAACGCATTCAAATACACGCCCGATCATGGGCAGGTGGCCCTCAGTATTGCCCTGAGCGGCGACGGAAAGCGTGTGTGGTTTTCGGTCGAGGATTCGGGAACGGGCATTCCGGAGGGGGAGCGCGATGCGGTGTTTCAGCCCTTTGTACGGAGCGAGAAAGCTTCGGGGTCCTCCGCGCCCGGCGTGGGGCTGGGCCTGGCATTCGTGAAAGCGATAATCGAGCGGGCGGGCGGGCGCGTGAGAGCGGAAAAATCCGGGTTGGGCGGCGCAAGGATCGTGGCCGACATGCCCCTCGCATCTGCCCCCGAAACAGAAACCGAATCAGGAGCGGCACCCATGGCAGATAGACTCAAGGTAGTGATTGTCGGTGGCGTAGCGGCAGGCCCGAAGGTGGCGTCGAAAATCATTCGATTATGTCCCGAGGCGGAAGTGACGATTCTCGAGAAGGGCAAGGTGCTTTCCTATGCCGGATGCGGCCTGCCCTATTACATTTCCGGGGTGGTAAAAGAGCAGACCGAACTGATGTCCACCGCGGCGGGGGCGGTACGCGACCCCGTCTTTTTCCAAAAGGTCAAGAACGTGGTGGTTCATAACGGCATGGAGGCCGTGGAAATCGATCGCGAGAACAAACGGGTTCATGCAAGAGACTTGTCATCGGGAAACGAGAGCCGTTACGACTACGACTACCTTGTGCTGTCGACGGGCGCCACACCTGTAAAGCCCGCCATTCCGGGCATCGACCTCGAGAATGTGTTTACCCTGCACGGGGTGCACGATGCCGAAGGCATCCGTCATCTATTGAGCAAAGACAAGGCGCGCGACGTGGTGGTTCTCGGCGGCGGGCTGATTGGGGTCGAGGTCACGGAAGCCCTCGTCGCGAAAGGCTGCCGGGTAACCATGGTTGAACTGACGGACCAGATCCTCGGCATGCTCGATTGGGAGATGGCGAAGCTGGTCGAGCAACACATGGAATCGCATGGGGTCAAGGTACTGACAAATACCACGGCCACCGCCCTCGAGGGCGAGGACGGTCGGGTAAAAGCCGTGTTGACCGACGAGGGCGCCATTCCCGTGGAGATGGTTATTATGGGGATTGGGGTGCGGCCCAACGTAACGCTCGCTGAGCAGGCGGGTCTCGAAATTGGCCGTAGCGGCGCTATCAAGGTGGACAACCGTCTTCATACAAGCGACCCGAATGTTTTCGCCGTCGGCGATTGCGTGGAGAACGTCGACCTGATTACCGGCGACCCGGCGTATGTTCCGCTGGGTTCGACCGCGAATAAACAAGGGCGTGTGGCGGCGATCAATATTTGTGGGGGCGACGACACCTTTCCGGGTATTCTGGGGAGTGCCGTCTGCAAGGTATTTGATTTCTGCGTGGCCCGTACCGGTCTCACGGAGCGCCAGGCCCGTGCGAAGGGATATGACGTGGTCACGGTGCTCTCGCCGGCGCCCGATCGTGCGCACTACATGCCCACGGCGAAGACATTGATGATGAAATTGGTGGTGGACCGTAAAAGCCGGAAGCTGCTCGGTCTGCAGGCGGTTGGGCCGGGGGCGGGCGACAAGCGCGTCGATGTCGCGGCAATGGCCATTACGGCGGACATGACCATTGACCAGCTTGCGAAAGTCGATCTGTGTTACGCGCCGCCCTATTCGCCGGCGATGGACAATGTCATCACGGCGGCCGATATCGCACGCAACAAGCTGGCAGGCGCCATGAGAGGCGTCACGCCCCAGGAAGCCCACGAAGCGATGCAAGAGAAGAAGGGGGTGGTCTTCCTGGACGTGCGGTCTCCGGGCGAATTTGAAGCGGTGCGGCTACCGGGATCGATCAATATTCCCCTCGGCGCCTTGCGCGGACGCCTCCACGAGCTGGACAAAGACACGCCGGTGATTGTGCTTTGCCAAATTTCGCTTCGGGCGTATGAAGGCGCGCTCATTCTCCAACACGCGGGCTTTCAGGATGTGCGCGTGCTCGATGGCGGGATTGTGATGTGGCCCTACGATAAGGTCGACTAGCTGAGAACTCTATGCCGGCGGACTAGTAAGCATAGGAATCCGAGGGCCTATGCGGTCTGTGTGAGTGGGGCGAATTGCATTGTAGCGTTTCCGTTACAAAATTGCGGCGAGGGACCGGCGCCCTCGCCGGTCATCTATCCGACCGACCGCCGGGGGCGGCGGTCCTACACCGGAGGGGGCTCTTAGCGTAGCGATAGCGTCGCATTAAGAATCCGGCCTTGCTGTCTGAGACGCGGGCCGGAAGCGCGCCGAAATGCGCTGACTTGGGTTGCGAAGAAAGCACATGTTTTTAGCGGGGACAGCGAACCATGAGTTGTGGCGGGCACCCGGAGACCATGAAAAAGGGTGCCGGGTTCCGATGCGGGGTTTCTGCCGCCCCGGGCTATTCATATTGGGCCCCTATTCGGGGTCCTTTTGAGATCATTGGCGTGCATTCGCATTCACTGGCGGACCCTCACTCGCTGTGTCGCGGTCTCCCGGCCGCAGCGGGCCAGGTTCTACACGGGACAGATTATCTCCGACGCGGCGAACCATGAGGCTCGCTCCGGCAACGGAGGACGGGCTTTCCAGCCCGTCGTTAAGACCACCGCGGACGGTTACGTCCGCGCTCCTTGTAAGAGTGACCGGCGAGGGTACCGGTCCCACACCGGACAAATTTTCGAGGCAGCGCCACACGGACAAACACGGACACACACGGCGCGGCCCTGATCGTTTCGCGAGGAGTCGGTAGGCCCGGTTCTTACCGTCATTGCTGCGTAATCGGGAATCAAGGCGGATTGGAAAATCCGCCCCCCCCGTTACGGCGTGAGCGTGAAACCACTTGAGAACGAACAGGGATTTTCGAGGCAGCGAAACATGCGCCATGGGGCTCACGCGTAGACAATGAAATACAAGAATCCACCCCCGCCCGCGGGCGACAAGCGCTCCGAACCAA
>JAWODE010000225.1:0-9314 GCA_046483455.1 Candidatus Hydrogenedentota bacterium
TCACCTACAGTGAGCAAGTCGTGCGGTATCGCGATGAGCGGGCGCTGCTGGACTTTGTGCTCAAGGCGGCCCTCGACCGGGTCGGCGCCAAACGCGGCTCTATCATGCTGACCAGCCGCGATGGGCGCGTCCTCGAGGTGGCTGCCAGCCATGGTTTGCCCGATGAGGCGACTCGCGATTCCGTGGACATGGGGAAAGGCATATCAGGCCTGGTTGCCCAACGGGGCGCGCCGTTGTTGGTGGAAGATATCCAAAAAGACCCCGAGATTGCGGGGAGAAGCCGCCATCGGAAAGACGGTTCGTTTATCTCGGTACCCCTTGAACGCAAAGCGCCGGTTGACGGCTGGCGGCATCCCGTGCCCACCGGTAATACGCCCCGCGTGTTGGCGGTATTGAACGTCAGTTACAAGAAAGATGGCCGCCAGTTCAGCGAGGGCGACCTCAAGACCCTCAACGTGTTGGCCAATCACGCCTCGATTGCTATCGAAAATGTGCGTTTGATCAACGACATCGAGCAGTCGCACTTGTCCACCCTCACGTCTATGGCGCTCTTGATCGAAGCCAAGGACCCCTATACCCATGGTCATAGCCAACGGGTCCGCGACCTGTCGGTTCTGGGCGCGCGCCGCCTCGGGTTGCCTCAACATGAGATCGAGTTGCTGAACCTCGGCGCGGGGCTTCATGACATCGGAAAAATCGGCGTCAACGACGGGATACTGAATAAATGCGAGGCCCTTTCGGACCAGGAATGGGATATGATCCGGCTTCATCCCCTTATTGGGTATGACGTTTTGGAACCCGTACACTTTCTCACCGACGGCCACCTCGATCTTGTGCGCCACCATCATGAGCGCGTCGACGGCACGGGCTACCCGGACGGTCTCGAGGGGGACCAACTGCCCGAAATCGTGCGCATTTTGACCGTGGCCGATGCCTTCGATGCGATGTCGAGCAGCCGCGCCTACCGCCGTGGTATGGCGGGTGACAAGATCATCGAGGAACTAAAACGTTGTACGGGCACCCAGTTCGATGGGCGCATTGCCAATCTGTTTATCGAGATGATCCAAGGGGGAGACGTCCATCTCGCCGGGTGAGCGGTCCCGACGGGGTTCTGTTGTTTGTTTGTCCCGTTCAGAAATTCCGCACCAGCGCCTCGGGCACCGCGCCGCGCTTGTCGCCCCGGCTGTTGACACTTCGTTTCGCGAACACCTGCTCCACTGTAAAATCCGCATAGAGTTCCTGCACCAGGGGCGCCCACGAATTCGATAGGAGCACATATACGCCCCTTGCGTCCAGTTCGCGAAAGACATCCGCCAAGGCACGCTGTTCTTTCTCGCCAAATCCGTCCTTCTGATAGGCGGTAAAGCCGGCCGTGTCAGAGAGCGGGTGATAGGGCGGGTCAAAATACACGAGGTCGCCCGGTTCCGCATGGCTCGATACTGAGTGAAACGGCCGTGTCTTCACGTCGGCATCGCGCAAGGCCGTTGCTACGGCCCGGAGATTGGCGGTGTTGCAGATTTGCGGGTTCTTGTAGCTTCCCATGGGGACATTGAATTCGCCTTTGCTGTTTTCCCGGAAGAGGCCGTTGAAGCAGGTCCGGTTCAGATAGATGATGCGAGCGGCTCGGGCTGCCCGCGATTCGGGGTTCGCCGCGCGTATTTGGTAATAATAATCTTTGCAGTGGCGCGCCTTGTGCTCATGCAGCAGTGCAATGACCTGGTTCACCTCGTGCTTGAGCCCTTCGTAGGCTATGATAAGGTTGGGATTGTTGTCCGACAGGAATGTATTCTTTTTCAGCGCACCTCGTTTCCAAAGTTCAAAAAACAGCGCTCCGCCGCCTATAAAGGGCTCATGGTAGTGGTTGAAGCCCTCCGATAGTTTTTGGATCCGGCTTATCAGTTCGGGCAGCAGTTGGCGTTTACCTCCCGCCCATTTCAGAAAGGGCTCCGGAGGGCTATTGGTGGCCGAGACCCGCGCAAAGGGGAGTTCCGTTTGCTTTGAATACTCCTTGTTTTTACGCACGGTTGCCCCTTGCCTACGCTTTTTGCACGGGCGGCCGCCAGCCGAACCAGGATTTCACGCGGTACGTCAGTATCATCAGAATCATCTCTATCCCGAGGAAGAACGCCTTGATTTTGCTGCCGGTTACCGATGATTTCCCCACACGTTTGTGGTAATTTACCGGGATTTCGATAAACGGAATGCCGTTCAGAATGGTCAACAACATGAGGTGCGGTCCGAACGCGGACCCTCCCACGGCAAACTGCGGAGCGATCTTCTCGTAGACGTCTCGATGAAAAAGACGCATGGAACAGCCTACATCGGTCAACAAGGTCGTATTGAACAAAAACTCCATCATCTTGCCGACCGCCCAATTGCCCCATTTGAGGAAGAAGCCCATATTGGCGCCTTCCCAGACGAGTTCCCGCTGGGTGCGCGTGCCGAACACTACCGGGACATCATCGGAATAGGCAAGCAATTTCGGGACGTCATGCCCCGAGAATGTTCCGTCGGGTTCTGAAATAATGAGCACGTCTCCTTCCGCTTCGGCCAGTCCTTTCTGGATGGCGTGGCCATAGCCCTGCCGGCTCTCATAGACCAGGCGGGCCTGCGTTGGCTTCACTTCCTCGTCGGTTCCGTCGGCCGCATTGTTATTGACGACAACGACCTCGTCCACGTAGCCCGACGCGAAAAAGTCCTCGATGGCCTCGCGGATCGAGTCCTTTTCGTTATACGTCGGAAAGATAACGGAAACTTTCTTGCCTTCCCACATAATCCATTACCAGTAGGTGTACAGCATCACTTCCGTGAGCCAGCACTGCGCCGCCATGAAACACACGGTGGCCGCCAGCGGAGCGATACTCCGGGTTCGGTGCGCTATGCGGTCCAACATATGCGCCGCGGGGACGACCAGGAACGGAATAATATACATGGCGGAACGTTCGCCTTCGCCCCGGGCCAGATAGAGCATGTCGAGCACCACCAAAGTTAACGCGAAGCCCAGGAACAGGATCCGTGTTTCCGGCTCGGGCTTCAGGAGCCGCCGCACAAACAGCACGGAGACCGGAATCCCCGCAAAATAGAGCCAGCAGAGGGGATTTAGAATCTTCCAGCTCCACCACGGAAACCGTGGCGTCATCAGGTCGAGATTCGCCTGATCGGCATCGAATTGGGCTTTGCATATCTGGAAACAGGCGATAACATCAAAACCGGACCACCACCAAATCGCGAGATGCGTCAAAACAAACGTCGTCAGCATCAGCGCGCCCGTCTGGAATACGGCCAGCCGAGTCCCTTTTTGACCAAGGCGCCAGAGGCCCACGAAGGCAAAGAACGCCCCGATACCAATCAGTGAAAAGGATAGCAAGGACATCAACGCATACGTGAATCCCGCGGCCAAGGCATAGGGTATCGAGCGCCGGTGAAGCGCGCGCCAGAACAGAAACAGCGTTGTGGTCGTAAACGGCATGAACAGAATGTCGGCACTCGTCGCCGTGAACAACACGATGGTCGGCGCCACCACGTAAAGGCTGCACGCCGTGAGAGCCACCCGTGCATCCGTCATGTCTTTGGCCCAGAAATAAAGGGGGATCAATGCCGTGGCGCCGAAGAGAATCGTCACGATGGCCAAGGGCAAAGGTTCCTGGCTGAACACAATCATCGAAAACAGCCAAAGCAAGGCGGCCGGGCCGGGCGGATGTACCTTCGAGTGCATCGAGAGGTGCGGATGCATCTCGATGTAGTCACGGAAAAAACCCTGGATCGAGAGGCCTTTCCCGATATCGCCGATGTATTCTTTGTCTTGGCGCTCGTAGGGTGCCGCAATTCCGGCAGGGCCTTCTCGCACCGACGCCAGCGCCGCGGGAAACAAAATCGCAAATACCATCAAGCCCACCAGAAACAGACGCACTGATTTGGAAGACCATTTGCCCTCGAACCATTGCATGCGGCGGAGATGCCAGAGCCACAGACCGAATCCGGCCAGGAACACTGCCAAGGCAAGGAGATGCCACGGGATGGCTGCAACATCGAATTCTGGGCGCAGCAAACCGTAGAATGGGGTCGGATGATAATAAATGCCTTCAAAACCCAATGCCCAGACAATGGCCACCGCCAGAAAATACCATAGGGTCCAGCGCACATAGGCTCCGAGGAGGCTATGGGCCGGTTGGGTCTCAAAATCATTTGTAAGGAACCCCGGTCGCATGCGCCGTATTGTAATAAACGCGGAGGAATCATTCCACTGCGGGAATCATGGAACTGAAGCACGATATATGGGGATTAATGCCCCATATGCCTTGCCTGATACCACAACCGATTGTGGTAGGGGCTTTGACTTGTCAATATCTATGCGGTACTATCTCGTTTAGTTCAAGTATGGTAAAAGCATGAACATGCCGCGCGATACATCCTGGTATTATGGCCTGCTCTGGCAAAAGACCGCCTCCGGAAAGCGGCTGCGGCGGGCCATTTATGTGTCTATATTTCTTCACGCTCTTATTTTTGGCGGGATCCTTCTTGCTTTTGTCTTCCATGAGCCCCCGGAGCCCATTCCCGCGTATCAGGTTCAGCTCTTGCCGGAGGAGCAAGATATCGAGGAAGAGCCCGTCGAGGAAGTTGAGCCTCAGCCTGAACCAGAGCCAGAACCAGAGCCTGAACCAGAGCCAGAACCAGAACCAGAGCCAGAACCAGAGCCGGAGCCTGAGCCAGAACCAGAGCCGGAGCCTGAGCCAGAACCAGAGCCGGAGCCTGAGCCTGAGCCAGAACCAGAGCCGGAGCCTGAGCCTGAGCCGAAACCTGAGCCTAAGCCCGAACCTCCCACGGAGGAGTCCAAACAGTCTGATAAACCCCAAGAGACGGGCGTTACCATGGAGAACACGCTTCCCTCCGAGTTATCGTATTGGGCGCGGATGGTGCAGCGTAAGGTGACCAAGTATTGGGAGGTCCCGGGCGGTATTCGTATTGATCCGAAAAACAATCAGGCGAAAATTTCCTTTTGGGTGGACCGAAAGGGCAACTTGATAGGGGAGCCAGTGGTGATACAGCATGCCAATCACGTGGCGCTGGCCCAGTCGGGATTGCGTGCACTCAAGTTGGCTGCCCCTTTCCCGCCGTTGCCCGACACGTACATAGAACCGGAAGTACAGGTTGTTTACACATTCACACTGGTACGATAGGAGACAGATCGTGAGAACGTTGTGTGCATTTTGCATCGCTGGTTTATGCGCCTCACTGGCCTTTGGGCAAATCGAGATCGGCACGACGGGGGAGACCGAAGGCCGCATCCCCATCGCCGTGCCCGATTTCTGCACCGCGCCGGGACAGGAGGCGCTGGGCAAAGCCATGGCAAGCGTTCTGGCCTATGACCTCAATTTCTCGGGCATTTTCAGCGTGCTTCCGCCGGCCGGCTATCCCCGCAAGTTCACGGGTTTTACGCGCGACCCCGAGGGAATCGATTTCGAGGCTTGGCGCGGAACGAAAGCCGAGTTCCTTGTGCATGTCTATGTCGTATCCGAACCGGAGGCCCTGACCGCGGAATGCCGTCTCTTCGATGTGTTTTCCGGGGAGATGGTGAGTGGCAAACGCCTTTCGACCCGAAGCGAGAAATGGCGCCGGCTTGTGGCCCACCAGTTTGCCGACGAGATTGTGCGGCACCTGACCGGCGTGGCCGGGTGCGCCTCGTCGCGCATTTCCTTCAGCGGAGGCAGTACGGGCAAGAAAGAGATTTACATTGCCGACTACGACGGCGCTAACATGAAGCAGGTGACGGAACACGAATCGATCTCGATTTTGCCCAACTTCTCTCCCGACGGCCGCAAGATTGCCTACCTTTCCTACAAAGACCGCTATCCGTTTTTATACGTCCTCGACCTTGAAAGCGGGGAATCGCGGGTATTGTCTAAACAGGTCGGGTTGAACGTGGCGCCGGCATGGTCACCAAATGGTTCGCAGCTCGCCGTGGTGCAAAGCAAAGAGGGGAACAGCGAAATTTACCTGGTAAATGTCGATGGGTCGAACCGGCGCCGCCTCACCGACAACAAGGCTGTCGATACGTCGCCCGCCTTTGACCCGACCGGCACAAAGATTGCTTTCGTAAGCGACCGTGGGGGACGGGCGCAAATCTACGCGATGGACGTCGACGGTTCCAATGTGACCCGTCTCTCATACCAAGGCGGAAGCTCTTATGACCCCGTATGGTCGCCGGATGGCAGCAAAATTGCCTATGTGGTTTTGAAAGGCGGCGAGGGGTTTGAAATTTACGTTATGAAGGCCGACGGCACGGACGCCAGACGCTTGACAAATTCGGCCGGAAACAACGAATCTCCGACATGGTCGCCCGATTCGCGCCACATCATGTTCGCATCGAGTCGCAGCGGCCGCTGGGAACTCGGTGCCGTGAACGTCGAAACGGGCGAAGAAAAACGCATTCCCATCGACGCCGAACTATCTCTCCAGGGACCGAACTGGGGCCCCCGCAGGCAGTAGAGAGGGGTCGTAAAGCGCATATATACGCCGGCCGCCATGCGTCTGCTGTATTGAAAACACGGGCCGTTTACGCGACACTATTCATCATGGGCGAAAAAACCATTGTAAAAAACCGCCGCGCGCGGCACGAGTACCACATCCTCGAACGCTACGAAGCCGGGATTGTCCTTCAGGGTACTGAAGTGAAGTCGATGCGCGCGGGCCATATTAATCTAAAAGACAGCTACGCCGAGGTTAAAGACGGCGAGATGTTTCTCGTGGGTGTGCACATTGCGCCTTACGAGCAGGGCAACGTTTACAACCACGACCCCGAGCGGCCGCGGAAACTGCTCATGCACAAGCGCGAGATTCTCCGCATCGGCCAAACCATTGCCCAGAAAGGGTATACCCTCGTACCTCTCCGGGTGTATTTCAAAAACGGGCGGGCAAAAGTCGAGGTCGGCCTGTGCCGCGGCAAGCAAACCATCGACAAACGCCGCACCCTGCGCCAACGCGAACAGGAACGCGAAGTCGACCGCGCCCTGAAAGATTTGAAGCGGAAAAGGTAGGGCGGGATTTGCAATCCGCCATTCCTAGTATCGGGCTTACAATGGCGCGGCTTTTGATGGGAAGGCTTGATCAAGCGGATCGGTCGGATCGGAACGATCGGACAGATCCATTGTGAACGCAGACGCCCATCACCGTCGCCGGGTTCCTCAAACGTGAGGAGCCTCATCCATACCGCACATCATTCGTCCCCTTCGGGAGCCGTCACCTCAACCGCAATCTGTGCCGCGCCACGGTCCCAATCATTGGTGATCGCGTGTACGGTGAGCATGTGGAGGCCCGGCGGGAGCTCGACCGGCTCAAACTGGACCTCAGACCCGGATTCCTGGCGGCTGATCACTTGCTCTGAGTCTGCGAACAGTTTCCAGATGGCCGCGGGTTTATCCGTAGCCGCTTCCACGGCGACGGGTCCCGCTTCAAGAATGGTCCCGTCGGTGGGCGCTGTGATACGGACGTTTGGTGCGGGCTCGATGTAGTATTTGCCGATGAGTCTGTCGCATACGCGAGTAAGGTGTTGTGTGCGGACATCCCGCGTGTCGTGTCCGCCTGGGAAGCACGGCGCGAGGCCCGGCATTTGTGGGAACTGCGTCCGCCACCGCTTGATCCAGCCTTCGAACCATTCCTCCGTGAACGTCTCATCACCGGGCGAGATCCAGAACGCCGGGATGGTCTTCTCGAGTACACCGCCGTTTTTCGCGTTGTTGAGCCGTTTCATGGCTAATTCTGGTGTCCACGACTGCGGCATCCACGCAGGCTCGCTGGTCGTAACATACGGGTACGACTCGACAATCGCGAGGTCCACCCACCCGTTCTTGAGGGCCTCGATTAGCGCGTCGCTTTGCATGTGCGTGAACGCCGCGATGAAGAAGTCCGGATAGCCGCTCTTAATGCGGCGGCAGGCCTCGGCCAGCATTGGATTCTTCGGGTTGTTTTCATCGTAATTTACCCATTCGTCGATACACACGCCGGGTGCGCCGTTTTCCACCCGCTCCTTCAGATACGCCTCGTACGCGTCGGCGGAGTCGAACGGCGCATCGCCTTGGGTGCCCCAGGTCCACCCGAAGGCCCATACGTGGCGTCCAAGCCACCAGTCCGCGTCCGCCTCATTGGCCACGGTCTCGACGGTCTGATTCCGTATCGGAAACACCTGCGCGAAATGCTTGTTTGACGGGGCCGGCGCCTTCCACCACGCAAAGAAGTATGGATTGGCGATTGGAGCCAACTGCCAGCGGGGTAACGAGGCAGGCTGTGCGTCTCGTGACTGGTCCTCCTCTGCGAGAAGCGGGGACGAAAAGCACGCAAGAACAGCCCACATGAGCACCTTCCCAATTGTGAAACCGCTAGAACGCATTAGTCTCTCATCTCCCTGGCTTTTGGGGAACCCAGAATATCTACCTGTTACCGCAAAATCTAGAGGCGCCACAGGTCTGTTGCTCAGTGGGGTTGGTGGCCGTGACGAACTTTCGCAACACCTGTGCCCTGCAAATGACCTTCTCACTGGTGGGCCATTCACATGTGCGGTTATTCGCGGAAAACACCCATCATATGGTACAATTTTTAGGTGGACGTTTCGGTTCATTTCGTCGAATTGACGTGACCCATCGTGGGGGCGACAAGGTTTCGACGAGGGTGGAAGAAGCGTGTGCTGCGTGCCGAGGTTGATCGGCTGGCCTCGTAAAAAGCCGATCACGTTTCAACTGCCAACGAACCATTGGCAATGGCGGCGTAATGACCGCCCGTCTTACCACTGACCGCCTGCTAGGTGGCTAAGGCGACGACAGCGGGCCTCGTCCCCGGACGCCGGCGGAACGTCCGGAAGGCGAGTAACGATTCCGCCTAGCGACCCGGGAAAGCTTGCCTGAGGCGTTTCCGGGGGGCGAATCCTCAAAGGACAGGCTACGCATGTAGACGCACACGCGGAAGCGCCTTCGGACGCGGGTTCGATTCCCGCCGCCTCCACCACTAACTCTATTCGCATCAAGGTTTTACAAGGGACACTTTTAGGCGCGGGAGCATTTTCGGCGAAAACACTTGGAAATAGAAGTTTCTCGGCCCGATATTTGTATTTAAGAATGAGCTTCTCGCGGCCGAAGTGTGGTTTCCCCTCGGTTGGACCCTGACCTGACGCGCCGGTGTAATTCACTTCTTTTTGTGCTCAAGCCAGATGATTCACCCAACGTGTAGAGAACTCACAGAGGTGGAAGCTTCTGATCCCCTAGTTGGCTTTCATGATAATTACGTCTTCTCTACGGGATTCGGGAGTGATTCTTGTGTCAACAAGT
>JAWODE010000267.1:0-7202 GCA_046483455.1 Candidatus Hydrogenedentota bacterium
TTACCGAGGATGGGCGCACGCTACCCTTCAGCAGCATCCCTCTCTACGAAGTCGTGCTTTTCGAAGGCCTCCGCGAGGAACCCGCTATCCGCGCATACCTCCGCCAACGCGGCGTCGAAGGCATCTGACCCCGCCGGAAGAATAGACAGGATTCATAAGATTCCCATGAATAATTAAAGGCAAGTCTTGCCAATCTTGGTAATTCTTATGCGAAAAGTTCCGGCCACCATTCAGAATCCTGCGCCTGCTTTTCTTGCCCGCTACGTCTCTGTGTGAGCTTATCCGGACCATATCTTTTTCGCTGGTCTTATGTTGGCATGGCCAAGAACCGGTTTGTTATAGTTGGGGCCTGCCCTAGGGGAACTCATAGCGTATAACGTGCAGAGACGTGCCATTGGATGTCGCTTGGATTATTCATGAACCTTTCGTAGAAGTGCTCCGCCATTGCATGGCGGGGGTAGAGTCCCATGGCGTCGAGCAACGTCTTGTCACCATTCCGAATTACTCCCACATGGACAGCGACACCTTCCGGAACGAGGTCGCGCCCTTGTTTGAAAGCTGTTTTCAGGAGATGCCGTTGGTGGTCGTCTGGTGTCTCCACGTGGGCAACCCCAATGTCCATGCCTTTTACCGGGAATCGCCGGCGAAGCACAACATCATCGTCGAGCATGACTTGTTCACGGAAGAGCCGGAAGGCTGCGTGGCGTCAGACCGGCCTCACGAGATACTGGTGTTCACCCGCCATCATTGGATAAACCGGCTTCAATTTCAGGCCCCCAACCGCGTGTTTACTCCGGCGCGATGGTACAAGCTCGACATGCCACTGCGCTCCGATGCCCGGGCATTCCTCGCAGGCTCTAATGCCGCTTCATACGATAAGTGGTCCTATGCCTTGTTTGCCGAGTCGGGCCTCTATGCTCCTGGTCCTTTCACGGCCACCGCGCCATTTGATGCCGTTTATGAGAAACCATGGATGCAGCCTGTGAACCGGGAAGGCACCGCCTCCGCGCCTCTTGATTTTCACGGCCCCGCCGGCGCCCTCTCCGCGCAACACATGGCCGGATTTTGGATAAGCCGCAAGTCCTCACTCCTTCCGGAGGCCGTTTTCCACGGCTGCATCCCCCTGATTCACCCCCAGCCCGAGAAGGCGGAGGAAGAGTGCGGCTGGCTTTTCATGCAAGAACGAACGCACCCGGTCTATCCACAACTCAGCGAAGCGGTCATAGACAAGGGCAGCGAATCCAACGGTCGCTATTTGAGGATCACGGCGGTCACGACGAACGGCGATTTCGAGGGCAAGATACGCGCGCTTCAGAACGACCCCGAGCTTCGCGAGAATGTGTTGAGGGAGATCGCGAGGCCATGGATGCTTGCGCCTTACGGACATGAGTGTGATCTGCCCGGGGTAGAAGATATCGTGCTCGCAAGGTTTGCAGAGGTGAGGTAGACGGCCCCCTGCCAATTGTTGAGCAAGGAGCAACGGGATATGGATGCCATTATTTGCAGCGCCGGCAAGGGAACACGCCTTGGCGCGCTCGGGCTCTACAGGCCCAAAAGCATGCTTCGCGACGTCCACACCGACAAGTCCATTCTCTGGTATCAACTCGATGCACTTCGCGCTATTGGGGTGGAACGGGTTTTTGTGATGCACAATGCCTCCGATTCCCAAGTCCCGGCAGAAATCGCCCGTCTCCATGACCGTTTCCCCGGTATGCCCATGCAGTGCATTCCCACCGCTACCGCCAATATTGTGCAGACCATCCGCGAAGCGCTCGAACACACCCCTGCCGATCGGATTCTCCGTCTCGATGGCGATGTCTGTGTGCTCTCTCTCGACGGCCTCGCACCCGTTCGAGATTTTTACGGCAGCGGCCTGTGCTGCTGCGAGCCGAGACAATGCGACAGAGAATCCCAACACACCGTATATTTCGATGGCAGCGGTATCCACTATGGCGCTGAGAACGGGGCCGCGGGTCCGGTCTGGTCGTGTATCGATGTCTGGCGCCGGCAAGACCTCGAGTTAATAACGCAGAACGCCAGCAATGACCCGGGACTTCTGTTCCGCGATCTCATCAATCAGTGCCTCCGTGACGGCCTTCAGATGGATACGATAATGATCGAGCAGGTTCAGGAAGTGGATACTCCCGAAGACGTGCTCCTCCTCGAACGTGCGTGGGACCAGTTGGCCAGACAACTGAGCGAGAAAACGCTGGCATATTGGACCAAACAAAAGGACTACCCCTCCTTTAGCGTAAACAAGCGGGCACAGTTGCAGATTGACGAGGCGCTGGTGCTCGAACGTATAGCTCCAGGTCAGCACGTCCTCGAAATAGGGGCGGGCCCCGGAAACATGGTTGCCTTCCTACTCGAGAAGTCCGGAGCCGCTTCTTGCCAGGTGGTGGAGCCCAATCCCTTCTGGTGCCGCGCAATTGCCGAAAGGTTTAGCGGAAACGGGCGGGTGCGTGTTTTCGAGGGCTCTCTCTCTGCCTGGAACAGCAGCCCGGAGGGCGCCGACGGGGACGTCGACGTGGCACTGGCCTTTGGCTGGGCTCCGTATATCGTCCACGACGATGTCCTGCACCGCAATCTAGCCGCGCTCCGTGCTCGCAAACTTCTCCTGAAAGCGGCGGAACCCCCGCAAGACCGGTTTTCACGGCTGCTGGTAAACCACTTTTCACAGGACCTTGGCGCCCATTACATCGCCCTGTACCGCGGTATGAGCGAGATGGCTTCCCTGCTGCGATATAGTGGGTGGTGCATCCGGGAAATGCGTCGGAACATTTACCCGGAATCCATTGATAGCCGCTATGGCAATCGTAACTATCTCTTGGTCGCCGAAAGGCCGTAGACCACCCCGCCGGGTCAGAAACGAATAAACGACATTAACAAGATTATTTAAGAAGAAATCACATTAATCCTGTTTAAAAATCATTGCGCACGTGGCAACATGGCCGTCTTCGGCGCCAAATACTACGGTATGTTCCTCGGGTAAGGCGACGATTTTCGTCGGGATGTCCGGCAGCGCGGCTTGCCGGATGGGTGTCCCCTCTGCATCGAGGACCAACACGTTTCCGCTTTCGCCGCCGATGACGATCCACGGGAATTGGCCGCCCGTCGGTATGATGCACGCGAGGACGGTGGGCACAAAAGGCAAGCGCCTGGACCATAGTTTTTCGCACCTACCCGTCAGAGCGACGACGAGGCGGTCGACCGTCGCTACCACGATGTCGGGGAGGCCGTCGCCGGTGAGGTCGCCGGTGTCGATGTCGCGCATGTTGATGTAAGGGATGGATTTGCCGGGACCGAAGCTCGCGTCGTATTCGGCGGTGCCGTCGGCGCGCCACACGGTGACCCGGTTCCATACGCCGTTGATCTCGGTCATAACCTCTTTTTCGCCGTCGCCGTCGAAGTCCTCGAAGAAGATATGTTCGCGGTTCATGGCGGACCATCCCGGCACGTGTGTGTGGCCTTCGGGCACCGAGTAAAACCCCCTGCGATCGGGGTCGAGCGAAACGCTGTTGATAATGCCGAGGGTGTTGGTGCCGTTGTAGCGCCGCGCCGCCAGCAAGGTGTGGGAACCCTCGGGCCCCGGAATCAGCTTCATGACGGATACCTTCCCCCAGAACTGGGGCATCCGGCGTACCAATTGGCCGTTTTCGTCGACGATTTCGAGTGTGCAGGCCGAACCAACAAAAGCCATGGGTTTGTCATCGATAAAGGGGCCGGAATACAGGCCATGGATGCCTTCGTGGCCCGGCGCGGACTTGAACCAATACGTCTTTGCCGCGCGGTACACCGCAGGGTCCATCTCGGAAACAAACACCCATCTACGGTTGCCGTCGCGGTCGAACGCGATGACCTTTTCGTCGGTGCATCCCGCGAGAAGCAGTTGCGGTTCCGGCCACCAGTGCAGCATACGGATGGGGCCGTCGGTCTGGAAGCAGGCGAGTTTCTCGCCGCCGAGATTCAGCGCGTGGATGCTCTCGCCGCCGGCCGCGTAAAGGCGCAGGCCTTCGGACTCGGGCACCGCGACAATATCTACGATGGCGGACTCGCCGAGCTTGGTTGTAGTAACCGGAAGAGAATCGAGTGTCTCTTGCAGTTGCTTCGCGGTCTCGGTCACTTCTTCTCTTGTGCGGCCGCGCGCTTGCTCGACCAATCGTTCCACCCAGGCATGGAGAGCCAGAGCAGTCTGTTCCGGGAGAGGCGCCGGACGTGCGTTAGGCTCGTCTTCCGGTGTCTCGGAGGCTACAAGCGTTATCTCGCCGCCCTCGAGGTCCCAGTCGAGGTCCATGGGTTGCTCGCTCTTGAAAAAGGGAGTCTGCCCGGGTATGGCCAGTTGGGTGACCGCCTTTCCGTAAAAGTGCTCCTCGGATAGTACCGACAACTCAGCCTCGATGCCTTCATACGCGCCCGCCGCCACCAGCGTGGGCTCCGGCGCAAGAAGGATGGCCGCATTGTCCGCAAGACGCATGCATGCCACCTTGGAAGCAGTCTCAGCGGGGAGGCCCGTAACGAGCGAGAAGAAATACTGCTTCTCACTTGGGCGTGCCGGACCAAACCACTGCATGGTCGCTATCGAACCGTCGCGGAGGATTTCGACGTCCGACGCCGTGCACACAACCGGAATACGCGGCGCGGAGCCCTCGACAAAGCGGTTCAAGCGCATTTGGTTGGGATGTTCGGGCGCGACGGTCCAGTTTCCGCTGTCCGTTTCCCAGAGCAACTGCACCTCGAGGTTCTCGGTGTCGATGCGCGGGGTCAATTCATCGATGACGACCGCGTAGCGGCCCTCGCGGTGGATCAACGCGCGCCGCCACGCTGTATAGGGCATGTCGGGCACCTCGCCGATGGCAACAACCGTTTCGCCAAGCACCTGGTAGTGCTTGAGGGCGGCGTCCATGGCGATGGTGTTCTCGGTAAGCCCGTCGGCGCGGGTACGAAGCTGGTTGCGGTAGCCCTCAAGCAGCGTCGCGCCGTCTTGCCGGAGTGCGAGGATGGCAAAGGTGTGGTAAGGATTGCGCGACGCGCCGTTGAATCCGTCCAGCAGGATAAAATCGCCGGAATCGTCGGTGCGGTTGCGATAGCTCATGAACAGGAAGGATTCTTCCAGCGGGAAGCCGTTGTTGCGCCATTTCCACATGGGTTCCGGCATAGGATTGATCCGCCACGCGCCCACCGTGTCGTCGGGCGGCGCGGGTTTTAGGTCCTCTTCGGGCCAGTAGGACTGCCCAAGCCGAAACGCCGATGTGTCCACCCCGGTCCGATCGCGGTAAGTCAGCCAGCGGCCGTCCTCGGTGAAATACGCGGCTTTGTGCAGAAACCCGAGGGACGCGCAGCGTAGCGCCCAGTCGTTGTCTTTCCCCGACGCGAGGATTTCGAGGCCACGCAGCAATTGCGCCGCGACCCCATTCTCCATGGGCACGCGGTCGCCGCTTAGGAGCATGTAGGTAAAGATCGGTGCGATGGCCGTGTCGTACCAGAACAAATTGTCATTCTCGCCGCTGACCCACGCGTGTTTGTGCAAGGACGCGAAATGATTCCTTCCATTCTGCTCACAGACCGGCCAGATGGGGTCGCCGTAATCTTTGGCGAAGTACCGTCCCAAGCAATAGAGGGAAATGGCCGTCCATTGGCCGTGGCGCGAGCCCACATGGGCCGGCGTGGGGGCATACGGCCCTCTGTAGGCCGAGCGGATGCCCGGATGGTCAAGTTGATGAGCAAAGGCGCGTGTCACGCGCAGGCGTTCGTCGTCCGTAAACACCGGGCTCTCTTCGATAAGGTCCCAGAACAGGACCATAAGGTGCGCGTTGTAGTGATAGGGGCCGCTTAGAGGCGCGTCCTTGTTCTCGATGCGCTCGCCGTCGATTTCGGCGATCTCGGCCTTGGCCTGCGCATCGGGAAAAGCCAGCCGGATAACTTCGCGCGCGTGAAACGGGTCGCCGGTCATGTAATACATGGCCATGCGCTTGCTGATGCTGTTCCAGCCGAAATATCCCACCGAACGATATCCCGCCGATGCTTCCCACGTTCGGAACTCGCGCAGGTCCGTAGGAATCTCGATATCCGTGCCCAGCTCGATCTCCATAAGATGAGGCAGCGTGAGCATTGCCCCGCGCGGCATGCCGGAAAGGCGTTTCGTGAATGCCGCGACGGCTTTCTCGATCCCCGCCGCGTCGCTGCCGCCGAGAAAGACGACGTTGCGGCCATCTCCCAGTGGATTGTGAAGCGTGCGGACCACGTATCCGCCGGGTCCGGGGTAGCGTAAATCGAGAAGCGTGTAGTAATGTTCGTAGAGCTGCGCGATAAACTGGTTGCGGGCCATGTTGCCGATGGCGATGATGTTTCGTTCGAACGGCAGACCTACGCCATCATCCGGGATAATCGGCAGTTCGACACGTGTTTTCTCTTTGATCGCCGCTTGGACGGCCGTCGCCTGCTCCCGGTAATCTCCTGGAGCCACAATCGCCGCCATAGCTTTGCCGTCGGCCACCAGCGTGGTCTCAAGGTACAACGGTTTCAGCGCTTCAATCTCGGGAACCTCAGCCGTGTTCGATAAAGCCAAGTTGCCGGGAAGGGTTTCAACCGCCGCCAGCGAGACGTTGTCCACGATCACTTGCGGCGTGGGATCGCGATGGGTGTAGAGATACAGCACAGCTTCCCTGGCGTTCTCCGGCGCAATTTTCCCAACCTCGATGCGCTGATATTGGCCATTCAGGCCGGGAATCAGTGGGCGCTGCACATATTCATTCGAGGGCTGGAATCGCAACTGGATATACGCCCCCGCCGGGCCGGCGTCTTCGACCGCTTTGACCGACACCCCGGCCACGTAGGGCGTGTTCGGCTCGATAGGAACGGTTTGCACAACCCCTAACTCCTCGCTGGGGTGGCCGTCCGCGATTTGAAGCGCCTTTTCCCCCTCCTCGGGCGCGTCCACAAGCGACAAAACCCGTTTCTCGTCAAGGCCGCCGTACAGTTTCCAGCCTATGGGCAGACCGTTGGCCAACGCGCCTTCCTCGAAGGATGAATTCTTCAGTAGATTCGGTTGTTCGGCGGCGGTGACGGGAAGCCTGGCGATAGCTCCTCCCCGCGAGTGCTACACGAAAATCCACGTCAGCATCGGCCAGAGCATACAAGGCCCGAAAGAAAGCCTGGGGGTCCTTATCGTACTCCCATCGCTGGTTCCAGAGAATGAGAGGCGC
>JAWODE010000137.1:0-4649 GCA_046483455.1 Candidatus Hydrogenedentota bacterium
GGAGAAACTAGGATACACCGTCACCATTGAACCCAAACCACTGGCCGCCTAACGTAAATTTTCGAGGCAGAAACTAGGATACACCGTCACCATTGAACCCAAACCACTGGCCGCCTAACGTAAATTTTCGAGGCAGGGAACCATGAGCCATGGGGCTCAGCCGTAGACCATGAAAATCCCGCCAACCACGCTCCGGCAACGGAGGACGGGCATTCCTGCCCGTCGTTAAGACTCCGCGGACGGTTACGTCCGCCCTCCTTGTAGGAGTGACCGGCGAGGGCGCCGGTCCTACACCGGAGAGATTTTCGAGGCAGACCTGGGCTTGCTTTGCTATGCAAACCCTGAGGGTCGGTGGAATTGTTGAAAAACCAAGCCGCGATAACGCAGCCGCGAAAAACGGCCGGGACAGACCCTGGTTTGCTGCGCAAACCATTGCGTCAGTCCCTGTTTTTCGCTTGATGTCCCCGTCATTCCGCGGGGATTTCAGCCTCGATGCGGAGGAACCCGGCCAAGGGGCAGGTCACGCTGGTGAGATAAACAGGATTCTGGCGATGGTTGCCGTCTGGATGCATGCATTCCCACGGTGAGCCGAATTCACGCCCTTTCCGGAAATCGCCCTCGCGCAATTCAGCGATGTATTCGCCCGCGAGACGTGCGGCGAGAGAGCGGTCAACCTTGGCGATGGCATAGGCGACCCAACCAACGGGCGTGCCCCAGTACGCGCCGTTTTGATAGGTGTTTTTTGGAGGTATCGCACGTTCCCACATGGTGGTGTCGCTGAAATCGTCGGTGGTGCGAACGTGGCGGACGTTACCCCGCCATGCGAGGGATCCGTTTTTGTAGGCGCGGGCCAGTGCGTCGCACGCGGCCCGTTCCTTCTCGGGAGTTAACGCTCCGACGTACACGGCATAGGCCGTGCCCCAGACGTCCGGTTGGGCACTCAAGCCCGTCGAGGCCCGGAGCAGACCATCAACGGCGGGAAAAGTGGTGTCTATGGCGCTTTTTAATGTGTCGGCATGGTCCGTGTAATCCTGCGCCTTTTTTGACTTTCCGGCTTTGGCGAAGAGGGAGGCCATTTGCCGGGCCGCGTGGTATTTCAGGACGGAGCAAAAGAGCAGAGCGCCGGTGTGCGTTACCGTGTCAACGAATCCAAACGTAACGCCGCGGTTTTCGAGATTCGCGTAGACGAGACCTGTGTCCGGGCGCGAGGGAGGCATCGCGTAGGCCTCCTCGAGACGCTGCATCAGGGACTTTCCGCGCACACCCTCGGAAAGTATGGCGATGCTTTCGGTCGTCTCGACATAACGGGCGGCCATGTGGATGAAGAAATAGTGGTCGTCGAGCGAGGGAAGAATCCCCCATCGCTCCCCGCCTTGGCCTTCGTAATCATTGAGTGTGCCGGGATAAAAAATGGGCTTGTCGCCAAAGCTGATATGGTCGGCAATGGCCCCCGGCGGCACCATGCTCCCGCTGGGAAGGTCCCACCGCTCGTCCTGTTGGTGCCGGGCGGTAAGAAGCAACATGTGGCGCTGTTCTTCGGGAGTTACCAAACCGCTGTCGATAGACATGGCGTAATCGCGAATCCAGAAGGCCGGGTAACAATCACGTCCACCGGGACGGATCACCGTGCCACCCGTAACGTTGGGGCCGATGTTGCCGACCTTCTCGCCAGGGGCGACGCGCGAGGCGTCCATCACGGCCGAAGTTAGCTCGCGCAGGTAGGCCATGTCCTCCGAATTAAGAAACGGCTCCGCCGCGCTCATGAGCGCCCCTCCCCCTATCATCAAAGCAAAAACACAAACGCGCTTCATCGTAATTCTCCCGTGGGAGCGATTGTAGCGCAGGGGAGTGGAGAATCCCAACATTGCGCCGGGAGCTTGCTTATCGTTCTCGGCGAATATGGTATGATGGAAGACACTTAAAGGTATTGGGCGGCATTATTTAGAGAAGGACAAGGCGCTCGGCGCCGGGAGGACATCATGGATCTCAGTCGCTTTAAATGGCCTATCATCATTCTTCTGGTCATCGGGGTATTCTGGCTGTTCAGCAGCGCGGGCATTAATTTTATGCACAAGAAATTTACGTCTGTTACACCCGGCAAAGACGCCAAGGTAGACAAAACCACCGAGGCGGGGCTCTCCCGGTTGGGAGGTTTTCTCATTAAGACCTTCCGGTATGAAAAGGGTCTCGACGTATTGACGGATGCCTGCACCATGTATCCCGAGGGCGCGAACTACTGGTACAACCAGTACCGCATGGCCAAATGCCTCGAAAAAATGGACCGCGTAGACGAGGCGCTTCAAATCCTTAATGTTCTGCACGCCGAGAACATCCACGCCGTCGACAGCCGTGTGCCTCCGCAGGACGTGCTGAAGCTGCGCATCGACAAGCTGCAGGAAGTCCATGGCCTTGGCGAAATCCAGTAAGAGCGCCGTGAAGCAGCGTATCGCCGGCCGTATCCCCGTATTGGAATGCCTGCGCGCGAAAAAACGTCCCGCGCGCAGGCTTTTTGTGTTGGCTTCGGCGAAGGGTTTAGATGAAATCATCGAGGAGGCCGGCGGCATTCCCGTCGAAGAGCGTTCGCGCAAAGAGCTTGACGATCTTGTCGAGGGCGCCGTGCACCAGGGCGTCGTGCTCGAAGCCGAGCCGCTTTCGCGCATGAATGAAAAGAAATGGGTGACTCGGGACTTCCCCGCCGATGCCATTGCAGTGGTACTCGACGGCATCGAGGACCCCCACAATTTCGGCGCGATCGTGCGGTCGGCCTCCGCGCTGGGGGCGTTGGGGGTGTTCTTTGCGAAACGTCATGCCGCGCCGTTGTCCATAGCAACGTTCAAGAGCGCGGCGGGAGCCATGGAATACATCGATTTGGTAGAAGTGACCAACATCGCCCGCGCATTGAACACATTAAAGGATGCCGGCTTCTGGGTGGCGGGATTGGATGCCGACGCCCCACAAACCCTGTGGGAAGCAGACCTGAGCGGAAAGACCGCGCTGGTGATTGGCAGCGAAGGCAAAGGCATGCGGCGGCTGGTGCGGGAAAGCTGCGATTTTGTCGTACGTATTCCCCTCATCGGACCGATCACCTCGCTGAACGCGTCGGTGAGCGCGGCCATTGCGCTGGCGGAGTGCCGAAGACAGCGCAGAGACGATTAGGCAGCGTACCATGAGCCCTTCGGCTTACCCATACACCATGAACATGCCACCAGCCACATTCCGGCAACGGAGGACGGGCTGTCCAGCCCGTCCATAAGACCAACCGCGGACGCATACGTCCGCGCTCCTTGTAAGAATGACCGGCGAGGGCGCCGGTCCCACACCAGACAACTGTTCGAGGCAGAAGGACACGGACAAACACGGACGCACACAGGCCGGCCCTGACCGTTTCACACGAGCCCTTCCGCTCACCCATGCACCATGAACATGCCACCAGCGACGTTCCGGCAACGGAGGACGGGCTGGAAAGCCTGTCCATAAGATCACAGCCGACGGATACGTCCGCAGGTGTCCGCAGGATGCAAAAGCGCCGCGTCCTCGGTACAATGCGCGGAGACGATCGAGAGATTGCGGGGAATTCCGGATGAATATTCTTGGCATAGGGGGCTATTCGCACGATTCCGCGGCGGTGCTTGTCCGCGATGGGGAAATCGTCGCCGGCGTTGCCGAGGAACGCCTGACGCGGGTCAAGCACCAGGGGGGCATTCCGCACAAGGCGGTGCGGTTCTGTCTCGATACGGCGGGTCTCAAACCAGCCGACATCGACCACATCGGCTGCTACATGCGGCCCGGTACGCGTATCATGCGAAGGATTCCTTATCGTTTGCGCCAGATGCCGCGGAGTCCGAAATACTCGGTGGCATACATTGGGTATGAATTCGTCCACAACGCGCAGTATGTGGCGGGACTTCGGAATCTCCGTGGCCGCAATACGAAACTTCATTTCATGGAGCACCATCCCGCCCACGCGGCCAGCGCGTTTCTCGTAAGTCCCTTTGACCGGGCAGCCCTGCTCTCTATCGATTACATCGGTGAATGGGCAGCAACTTGGGCCGGTGTGGGTGAAGGGACGTCCATACGGCGCTTGTTCTCCGAATCCTACCCCAACTCGCTGGGGGTTTTTTATACGGCCATCACGGATTACCTGGGCTTCTTACGCGCGAACGACGAGTACAAGGTGATGGGCCTGGCCTCCTACGGGAAGCCTGAATACCTTGACGAGTTCCGCAAGATCATAGTGCTTCGGCCCGGGGGACGCTATCGCATCGATTTGTCCTGGTTCAAATGCCATTACCTGCCGGGGTCACGGCATGGGTACATGAGCGATGCGTTTGTGAAACGTTTCGGACCTCCCCGCGGAAAGGGCGAGGCCATCGAGGAGCGCCACGCCAATATCGCCGCGTCCGCGCAAGCTATTCTCGAAGAAGTGGGGCTGCACATCACGCGGGATCTGCACGAACAGACGGGTACAGACAATCTCTGCCTGGCCGGTGGCGTGGCGTTGAACTGCGCCATGAACGGGCGCCTTTTACGCGAGTCCCCGTTCGAGCGGTTTTATGTGCAGCCCGCGGCCGGGGACGATGGTATTGCCATCGGGGCGGCGTTTCAGCTCTACCACGGGCTCACCGGAGCGGAGCGTTGCTACGCGATGA
>JAWODE010000373.1:0-6205 GCA_046483455.1 Candidatus Hydrogenedentota bacterium
ACGCGTTTTCTTACGCGCGCCCCTCGTGCTACCATGCCCCAATCGGTGGTAATGGGAACCATGAACAAACATCTTTCACTCGACATCACCAATGGCAACCGAAACCCGCGGGGCCGTGGCCGCCGGACATTTCCCGTCCCTCGAAAAAGCCGCGACCGCCATACCATCCCAATTCGAAACTCTAAGCCCCAAAAAGGCATTCAAGCCTGCGACGATTATTTCGCCGCCCATCTCGAAATTTTCGCCAAAACGCGCGATACAATGGTTTATCCCTCACTACGAACACAACATGAACCATCAGCAAAAGCAGGACATCCATCATGAATCGCGACAATGCTGAACGACCCCCTCTACGCCTAACCCGGAAACAACTGGCGCGCATGATTGACCATACACAGCTTCGTGCGTACGCCACCCAACTCGATATCACCGAACTGTGCGATGAAGCGGTTGGTCTTGGATTTGCAGCCGTATCCATCAACCCCGTCTGGACCTCTTACTGCGCAAAACGGCTGGCGGGCACAAGCGTCATCGTGGACCCCACTGTCGGCTTTCCTCTCGGTGCAAACACCGCACGGATCAAAATCGAAGAAGCGAAAGAAGCCGTCCGCTGCGGGGCACAGGAACTCGACATGGTGATCAACATCGGCGCACTGAAATCAGGGTTCCCCGACTACGTCGAAAAGGAGATTGCCGGTGTCGTCCGCGCGGTCAGAGGGGTACCCGTCAAGGTCATCCTCGAAACCAGCTACCTCACCACCGAAGAAAAAATTGCCGTGTGCGAAGTGAGCCTCCGGTCCGGCGCCGCATTCGTCAAAACCTCGACAGGATTCGGCGAAGCAGGCGCAACCGTGCAGGACGTCGCCCTCATGCACGAAGTCGTTGGCGGCCAAATGGGAATCAAAGCCGCAGGCGGTGTGCGCACTTATGGCGACGCCATTGCGTTAATCGAAGCCGGCGCAACTCGAATCGGCACCAGCACCGGCCAAAACATCATTGAAGCCGCCCCCCAATAAACCATCACACCTCGTCTGGCTTGCCCATCATCTTGATAAATATTCTCAGCAGGTCGCCGTCGAGCTGCTCCGACATCTCATTCCTCATAATGTTCAGCGCTTCGAACGTACTCACGGCCCCTTTGTATGATCGCTTCGTAGTGAGGGCATCAAAAATGTCGGCAATGGTGCATATGCGAATGAAAGGAGAAAGACCATCACCGCTCCGTTGTTCGGGATATCCCGTACCATTGATTTTCTCATGGTGGTAGCGCACCACTTCCATCGCACCAGGACTGATACCGCCGTGTCCCTCGAGAATCCGGCATCCAAGGTCAGGATGCCGCTTCATTTCTTCCCATTGCTCCACCGTCAGTTTCCCCTTGCAATTCACGATGGACGGGTCGATAAGGCTCTTCCCGATATCGTGCAAGAGCGCCCCCGTGCCGAAATCCTTGACCTCCTGAGGCGAAAAACTCCCCGAACGCTGCGCTAACGTGATGCTGAAAACAAACACGTTTATGCTGTGCGTATAAGTGTAATAATCATAGGAGGTTATGCGTAGCAACTGAGCAAAAGCCGTTTTTTCCTGCGACAAAAATTCGTACGCGAGCTGGACATAGGCTTTGCTGCGAGGCACCGTATCCCCAGCACGCGGATCCGAGAAAACCTCGCGCATCAAAAACCGGCCGGATACGTACACCACCTCCGTCTTATGTTCCAACGGGAGCTCAGGATCCGCCAGAATGGCCCCAAGATTCTTCTCCAAATACCGCAGATAGGCCTTCTCTTCCCGAGAGTCCACGAAAAGATGCTTCACATTGTTGGCTTCAAGACGGACCCGGTCCTCCTCCGTAAATGGCAGGTGTTTCTCGCGATACAGCACCGGTGGCTGTCCGCCACGGTTGCGGAGGTAAAGATTGAAGCTGGTGACCGTCTCTTCCCGCAAGCAGGCTACCGGGACGGGAATCAACTGCATCGCCTCGGAAGCCAAGGTTTCCCCCTTCAATTCCATGAAAGCCCCCTCTGGTTGACCTCTCTGATACAATTTTTATTATACCCCAATAACGCATTTTTGACAAAAATATATAAATGTGCCCTGCTTTCTCCGCATTCATGCGAGAAACAAAAACACCCGCCACACGCGTGCGGCGGGTTTAATTCAATTTAATTTATACCAAAGACTTACAAACAAGAAACGACTCTGAGAGCCCCCTAAAAGTTCCTGAAACTATTTCCCCGACATTTGCCTGATGATCTGCGTACTTGACTGCCCTTCGACGCCCGAAATAATCGCGATCTCGCCACCATACCCTTCCACGAGACGCCGCTCCTCCTGCACAATCGTGTCGATGGTGTAATCTCCTCCTTTGGCATAGACGTCCGGCTCCAGGACCTCCAACTGCTTCATCGGGGTCGCTTCGTCGAAAACAACAATGTAATCGACGCATTCGAACGCAGCCAACACAATGGCCCGATTCTCCTGGGGGATGATGGGCCGCTCGGGTCCTTTGTTCTCTTTCACCGAGATATCGCTGTTAAGACCCACAACCAGCACATCCCCCAAGGCCGCCGCCTGCTGCAGATACGTGATGTGCCCGACGTGGATGATATCGAAACACCCGTTCGTCCACACGATCCGCTTGCCGTCCTTCCGCAGCCCTTCCAGAATGTGCTTCAGCGTGTCCATGGTCTTCAGTTTTGCAGGCGCCCCCGAGGTGGCGAGAGCGTCGCGCAATTCGTCGTTTGACACAGTGACGACTCCCGGCTGCACCACGGCCACGCCCGCCGCCGCATTACCCAGCGCCGCGGCGTCCTCGAGCGAGCCGCCCGCTACGAGGGTAAGCGCCACGGCCGCCGTAACGGTGTCCCCTGCTCCCGTCACATCCGCCACTGCATCCGGGGAAATCGTAATCGGCACATCAACCGCCTTCTTCTTGGGCTGGTATACGCGAATCCCTTCCGGACCCCGCGTAATCAGTGCACTCTTCGCCGCCTTCAGCAATTCCGCGGCCGCCGCTTCCAGACTCGTCTCGTCCACAACATCGATGCCGGTGCCGATCCCCGCCTCGCGATCGTTCGGGACCACAACGTCAAATCCCTCGAGCGCCCCCGCGCGCGACCGCGAGTCGCCTACCGTCAAAAGCTTGTGTTTTTCCGCACAAGCCACCACGGTTTCCAAAACGCGCTCCGTAGCCACCGACGACGCCTGGTCAACCACCACAATCGCATCGACCTCGGATGCCAGCTTCTCGATATTCGCGATGATTTGGTCCTCAAGCGCACCCGTAATGAACGTGGGCGACGGCGTATCGATTCGAAGAACTTCCTGGGTCGGAATATTGAATCCCCCCGCCCGCAACTTACCATAGGTATTGGTCGGGCGCGTTGCATCGGTAACCACATAATCGGTATTCACGTTGCGGACAGCGAACTCCTCCCGCACGATACCCGCATTCACGTCATCGCCTACATAGCCGACCATGTACGTTTTCGCCCCTAGAGCCGCCACGTTGCACGCGGCATTGCCCGCCGCGCCTGGATTATGCCGCTTCTCATGCACCTCATACACGGGGATAGGCGCCTCGAGACTCACGCTCGTCACCGCACCATAAACGTTCTCGTCCAGGTAGATATCCCCCACCATCATAACGCGCGCTTCTTTGAAACGGTCCAGCAATTGCAAATAATCCATACGGCATCAACTCCCCATTGGCTCTATTCTCGACGGCCCCATACGCCGTTCCACAAAAGGCAGATTACAACATAATCGCCAAGAGAACACAAAATCACCAAGCACAATTTCGCCCCATCACTGCTCGCGAACCATGAAAAACCGGTCCACATAAACCGCCTCGACCTCCTCCGGATTGTTCACCGGCGCCACCCAAAAATACATGCCTGCCGAGAGGTCATGCACCCCCAAATCGACTACCGTGTAGTCCTTCCCCGCCACCTCGGCGATCGGCACACTGCGCCGCGTCACCCCTTTCCGCTCGCGCGAATCGTAGATGCCCACCGTCAACGCCGTGCCTGTTTCCACCTTTGCCTCGCAACGCAGTTCAACATAGCAATGCCAGGGATTCCCCTCCGATACACCCTCGCGAATCTCATACTGCACCGCCCACTGAGTATGATTGGCCGGCATTTTCGCTGCCCCTTTATCGGCTGCGGCCCCATCCTCCACAAGCGCGCTCCATCCCCGCTCGACACCATGAAGCCCGCACCGGTTGTCCTCGATAACGATATAGTCCTCCTCAGAAAGATTCTCGCACTTCGCCGGAAGCGGCCCCGGCGGACGAAACCGCGCCCGCAGCATTTTCGCGTAGTGTCCAAAACCTCCCCCCTCGCGGTAGCTGTTCGCGTCGAACGCCTCCGCACGGGCAATAAAATCCTCCGCAAACGCCATCGGGTCCGATGGTCCTGGAAAAGCGGTGCCGCACCGTTTCGCCGCGCGCTTCAGTTCGTAATAGCGGTTGAGCAGCACGTTGTCTAAAGGCATCCGCGCCCGCGCGACGCGTTTCGCAAGAATAGGGTCGTCCGCCACCAGGCGTTCCGCGTCGTCAAACAGTTCGACTGCGCGCGCCACGTCCTCCAGTGGAAGCCATGCGGACGTGTCGCTCATGTAACAACGCAAGTAAACCCCTGACCACGCGGCCGCATCGTGAATAAGGTCGATGTAACCGCGCAATGGCGCCGCCGCGGGACCGTAATATCCTTCCAGAAATTCATTCATAAGGGCATACGCGTCACGCGAGGGATCCCACATGAGATGCGCCAGCAACCAAGCCCGTAATTCGGGGAAATCGCTGATCGAACAACTCGAATCCCCCTGCTCGAAAAGCCCAACCGCCTTGTTATCGACGAAGAAACGAATGTTCGGAGCCAGCACCCGCAGATTCGGATGCGGCAGAATGTAATTCCGGAAATTCGTCACGTAATTCCATACGAACAAATTCGGCGCCATCGCGCTCCACGCTTCCATGTCCCGCTTGAAATCGACGTTCTGCGGTCCCGTAGCCAGCGGTTGCGAAAACGAAGACTCGATCGAGCATAGCCGGATAATCACGTTGTCACGGGGTGTAATCCCTTCGGGCGCCTGCCGGGTGTATTGATACGCGAGCGTCATAATCAAAAAATCGGGATACTCTTTCTCGATCTCAGCCGCAACCGCGTTCACAAAGTGCAGCAACGAACCGGACGGAGACCCCGCCGCTTCATTTTGCGCCCGGCACTTCGGGCACTGGCAATAACCGTGACAATCGTTCTGCGATATCGAAATCATCCCCGCTTCCGGGTTCTTGCGAATCCATTCCAGGGCATTCCTGACAAACTCGGCCCGCATCGCCTCGTTGGTAAGACAAAGCTGGGCCCGTTCCGCCCGGCGCTCCCCATCGATCTCGCTGTACCACTCCGGATGCTCGCTGAAATACTTCTCCGGGGGCATGAGTTGGTAGAAAGTGTGGCACCAGCCCAGAATGTTGTAATGCCCCCCGTACTCCTCCGGGATTTGCTCGAAATGGCCGTTGCACTTGCTGCGGGCCGCGTAAACGCCGTCAAACGCACCACGATAATACGCCTCGCGGTAAATCAATGCGGGCGAATACACCTCATCCAATGCCGGAACGCGCAGCGTCGCATTCTTCGGCACATACCGCTCCGTTGCAGACCACCACCGGCACCCCACAACGTCTTCAAGAAACGTATAGACAGCGTACAACGTGCCGCGGGGCCGGCCGCCCGCTAAGTAGATGCGGCCTTGCCCCGACTTCATCACGATCCCGTCGTGACCAAGAGCATTCAAATCGATCTCGGGAAACGTGTCGACAAATTCCGCCGATGGTCCAACCACAATGGCCTTCTCCCCCTCACCTACCGAATTTTGAATCGCAAACGAGGCCCCGGTAACAGCCTCGAGATGCTCCTGTAATTCCCGCGCCGCTGTTTGCTCGGGCGCGATGGCATCCTCCGCGACAACGATGGCCCAATCGGTTGCGCCCTCTTGCGAAAGGACGGCCTCTCCTGCCACTTGGGCCGCGAGAAACATAACCAACGATAAAGTCAAATGCATGGTGACACTCCTTTGAATTGTTGGTACGCACCTGGGTTCCCCCAGAGTATACGAATGGACGGCCTGCCGCGCCCGCAATTCCAAAAACATAGCATTTCCGGCAGTGGCTGAACACGTACGGCTGTATGACACCCGCTGC
>JAWODE010000382.1:0-12595 GCA_046483455.1 Candidatus Hydrogenedentota bacterium
AAAGAATGGGCCTCGTCGGGCGAAGGCGCCGGTGCGTGGATCAAGCTGTCTTGGGACCAGCCCCAAACGGTCCGCCGAGTCCAACTTTTCGACCGCCCCAACTCCCTTGATCAGGTCACCGGAGGCACCCTCGAATTCAGTGATGGAAGCGCGATTGATCTCGCGCGGCCCCTCCCCGACGGCGCCAGGCAGGGAGTAGAACTCGATTTTGAGCCCAAAACGGTTTCGTGGGTGAAGTTCACCGTTACGGCCATTAAGCCGGATTCGCCGAACATCGGACTGTCAGAATTCGCAGTATATAGAGACATTCGCGCAACGGGAGACCCGTGACTGGGTCCACGCCCGACTACGGGCTGACACAACTTCTCTGAGAAAGGAGGACCCGCTAGTGAAGGGGCTCGCTTTTTTTCTGCAATGTTTCTCGCGGCTGCCGCTTTCGTAAAGTTGCGACTTCGCGCCGCGTAGTGGCGCATTGGTTGTCACGTTGTGTTTCCCGCCGTTGTCGGAGAAGAAAACAACCAAGGTATTATCAGAGACGCCCGCATCGTCGAGCGCGTCCAATACGCGGCCTACGGCGATGTCCATGTGCTCGATCATGGCCGCAAGCACGGGGTTATTGCGGCGCTCCGCGGCGTGCACGGTAATCGCCCATGAGGTGCCACTTGCCTACGTAGCCGGTGGCGTAGCCCGCGTCACGCACGGGCTCGGCAATCGTATTGAGTGAAGACGACAGGTGATTGGGGTCGTCTGCGCGGAGGTAATCGTTGATGCCGACCCGCGCGGGGTACTGCCCAGTCGCGATGCTCGCCCGCGTTGGCGAAGAGACCGGCGTCGCGGCGTAGGCTTGGGTGAACCGCATTCCGTGGGCGGCCAACCGATCCAGATTCGGCGTTTTGTTGAAGGTGTTTCCGTAGCGCCCCAACTCCGCATAGCCCAGGTTATCGGCGAGTATGAACACGATGTTGGGCGGCCTGTCTGGGGAGCCAAAGCAGGTCTCAAGCGCGCCATCGTCAACGCGCCCACCGTGACCGCCAGAAACTGGCGGCGTGTGGCTGTATGATTTATAGAACCTCCTTTGCTGCACAATTACATCCTGCTACACGATGACCATAACCCACGGGCCGTGGACGGTGAGAGGGCTTGCTGCGAGGTCACTGCCGGGGTTTTCATTGCCAGCCATTTTCACAACAGGCGTCATCGCTGTGCCCTATTGTTTTGCGCACGGTTCAGTCGGCGGTAGATACCTTTGGTCTTCCTGTAGATCTCGAGGAATTCCCGGAACTGGTGCTCATAGGTCGCTTTCGTTTCCGGGCGCGGATGGTAAATTTTCTTGATCCGGACGATGTCCGGTACATCGCTGAACTTGCACATCCCGAGTCCGGTGAACGCAATGAATGCCGCTCCCAGCACATTGGCCTGGATGGGGTCTGCCAGCTGACGGATGGGGCGGTTCAGGACGTCCGCAAAAATCTGGCACCATACATCCGAGTTTGCGCCTCCACCTGCAATCGTGATTTCTTTCAGTCGCTGGCCGAGAAAGCGTTCCACGGGACCCAGGAGCCATCGGTTATTGAATGCCACGCCCTCGAGGACAGCGCGAATAAGGTCTTCACGGGAATTCTCCAGTGAAAGGTTGTGAACAGCCGCACGGAGGTAGGGATTCTCGACAGGCGAACGTTCGCCATGGCTCCAGGGCGTGAAGATGAGGCCGTTGCTTCCTGGCTGCGTCCTTTCGGCAATCCGGTCCATAATCTTGTAGACATCCGGCACGCGCTCCTCGATGAGCAGTTCGTCTTTGTGATACAGGATCTTATCGCGGAGGAAAGCCAAGTTGCCACCGGCCGTGGCCTGCAGCGCCGTCATCAAGTACCGGCCAGGTATGGCGCAGGGCAGGGACGCAATCGCGGAGAAGATAGCGGTTTTTTTGAAGGGTACGTGGGCAGCGAGCCAGGACGACGTGCCAATATACAAATGGGCCTGGTAGTTACCCACGGCGCCCGAGCCGACGGCCGCTGCTGCCGTATCGATGGAACCTGCCACTACCTTGACGCTGCGCGGAAGTCCCAGTTGGTTGGCGACTTCCGGACGAAGTGTTCCCAGGACCTCCGTGCATGGAACGATATCCGGAAACTTGTCTCGCGGAATGCCGCTGTTTCGAACCAGGACGTCGCTATACACAATGCATGACGGGTTCCGGTTGTCGGTCACCCAGGAAGTAAGGATCGAGTCATGGGTTGCCACGCAACGTCCCGTCAACCGTAGATTCATAAAGTCGAGGACATTAAGAAACTTTGCGGTCTCTGCGTATACGCCGGGGAATTCATGTTTGATGAGCAGCATGTGTGCGGCGGGGTCCTTTCCGGTCAGCGAAGGCGCCCCTCCGGTCAGGCGAAGCCAGCGGATGAGACGCAGAGGGCTGAATCCGCCAATATTGACCCGGCCGCGCGTTATTCCCGGGAGATGGTTGACGCCGCGCGTATCCATCCAAAGCACGCACGGCCGCAGGGCTTGTCCCTCAGCGTCCACGGCCACTGTGCTTTCACCTTGCGTGCTGCAACAGACCGCAACCACTTGGTCCGGCGCGATTAGGCCTTGTGCCAGCAAGCGCTGGCCCGTATTGAGAAACGCAGACCACCACGCCTCGGGGTCCTGCTCAGCGCCGCCGTTGTTAAAGAGTTGTGTGGGGACAGGTTCATATTCCCAGCCTGCGACTTCGCCATGAATGGAGACGAGCGCCGTCTTGCAGCCGGATGTACCCAGGTCAACCGCCAGAACGTATTGCGCGCCTGACCGCACGGCTTCAATCTCGCTTCCATTGCTTGGAGTATTTTCGGAGAAAAATCTGGTGCATGATGGCCGCCTCGAAGTAGTTTATGCCTTTCGCGCCGCCCAGAAATTCCGCCTCGATAAACGCTTTACATCCTTTTTCCAGCACTTGGCAGCACAGAAATGCTTCCTCGAGGTCCCGGCCGAGGCAAATGGCGCCATGGTTGGCCATCAACGCCGCCATACGCCCGCGCAGGGCACGCACCGTCGCGCGCACGATTTTTTTCGTGCTGGGCAGCGCGTAGTCGGCCACGCGCACGCTGGGGCCGATCAGTTGGGCCACGTCATCCAGGATCGGCGGCAATTCGCGGCGGGCTGCCGCGAGCGTCGAGGCGTTGGGCGAATGAACATGAATGATGCCCCCGATTTCCTTCCGTCGCCGGTACACCTCGAGGTGCAGTCCTTTCTCGCTGGACGGTTTTGGGCCCTCGTAGTCACCCGTCGCAAGGTCGATAACCGGCATGTCCTCGTCGCCAAGTGACGCGTAATTCGCGCCGCTCGGTGTCACGACAACCTTGTCACCGAGGCGCACGCTTACGTTGCCCCACGTACCGATAACCAGACCCGCGTCGAGAAGGCGTGCGCCCATTTCCCGCACGGCGTGTCGTGCCTGTTGGACGTCATTCATCTTGCTCCCCCTTCGAACAACGACCGGTCCACATTACTCAACACCCGTTCAAATCGGACCAAGGCATCGTCAATGACGTCGTCTGTGTCCGCCATGCTTGTATAGAGTCGGCTGCCGGCCAGCGTGACGATGCCTTCCGCCAGGAAGGCGGCTCCGTATTCTTCCATAGCATGTTTTCGCGCCTTGATCTCCTTGAGGACCTTCAGAATGCGCAGGTATTGAAGCTTCACAAGCATGCCCGCGGCGGTTTCCAGGTGACAAATGGAGCCCTGATTGAAGGTGACAAAAGGAAGTCCAAGCCGGTCGATTATCTGAGCCAGTCCCCGGGTGAGGCGGTCGCCCGCCTGACCTGCTTTGCGGCAGGCATCGGTTCGCTCGATCTCCTGAATGGCAAAATAGCCTGCAGCCGTGCTCAGCGGATTCGCCGCAAGTGTGCCTCCCACGTAAGCGCGCTTTTTCCCACTTTCAACCCCGGCAGCCATGAGATTAATCAGGTCTCGCCGGCCTCCAACCCCGCCCGCCGCCGGGTAACCGCCAGCTACTGCTTTCCCAAAAATGGTGAGATCCGGCCGGACGCGGAAATATCCTTGGGCTCCGCCCAATCCGATGCGGAATCCCGTCACAACCTCGTCGAAAATGAGTAGCGCGTTATACTTGTCGCACAGGCGCCGGACTTCCGCGTTGTAGTTCTTGTCAACGGGCCGAGTCCCACTCTCGGGCCCGACGGGCTCGACGATAACGGCCGCGGTGCCGCCGCGCAAACGATTCAGAAATAAGCGCCGTTCCAGAGACGTCAAGTCGTTCGGCGCGGCCTCGGTCGTATACTTCTGGCATGCGCGTGGAATGCCATGGGCTTCGAAGCGGCCGCTGCGCGGAATCTTGAGAGAGTAGACTAGCTGGTCCGACCAGCCGTGGTACGCGCCGCCCGCCTTGATAACGTATTTCTTCCCCGTGGCAAGCCGGGCAACGCGAATCGCCGCCATGACACTCTCCGTGCCGCTGCCCAACATGCGAAACATCTCGCAGGCCGGCATGTGCCGCGCCACCTCTTTCGCGATCTTCAGCTCGAACTCATGAAACAGCCCCGTAACAGGGCCGGTTTTCCGCAGCAGCTCGATGACGGGTTCCCGCACGGCCGAAGGATTCGACCCCAGGACCGTCGGTCCGCCGGCTTGCAGGAAGTCGATATAGCGGTTGTCCTCGATATCGTAAAGGTACGGCCCTTCCGCCCTGTCGATCACCAAAGGAAACGGATAGTTGAACGAGAGATTATGCTGAACGCCTCCCGGAATGAATTTCTTCGCCTCGGCCGTTATCGCCTTGGACCTGGCGCAACGAGTCTCGAGCGTATCGACATAAGCCTGCATTGCGTCCCGACGGATCGTCACCGGTGGAAGCGACATCAACGCATCGAGTTTCCGGTATATCGCTTCGACGTTCGGGTACTCCGCAATCGCGTATGACATAAACTCTCCCTTGCGTTCTCACCAAAGAATGGACCCAAGAACCTTCGAGCCCGGTGGAAACTGGGAACTACCCACACGGCCCCTAAACTCATGACGATAAATTGACACCCGCGATGAACATCGTTTATTCTGTGAACGACGTTATGAGGGTAGTATGGATCCATCGAACACCAAGAATCAACCCTCTGTTTCCGTTTTGCGCCGCGAGCGGGAGCGCGAGGAGATTACCCAGCGCATATTGGATGTTGCGCGGCAAATGTTTGTGCGCGACGGCTACGAAGCCGTAACTCTGCGCAAAATCGCCAAAGCCATCGAGTACTCCCCTGCGGCCATTTACCAGTACTTTAAGGACAAAAAAGCCCTTGTCGCTGCGATTATTCAACAGGATTCCCAGGACCTGCGTGAAGATCTCCTTGGGTGCATGAATGTGGAGGACCCGCTTGAGCGGCTCTCGGAGATGGCCCAACATTATGCGGCATGGGGAGTTGCGCATCCGAACCACTTCCGGTTGATGCACGTGCCGCCGCCCGCGCTGGTCGAGCAGGAAGACGAACTGCGGCGGAGCAATACCGGCCCTGTGGAACAGAAGCTGCTTTATGCGCTGCACAAAACGGTCAAAGAGGCGATAGAAACAGGGCTTCTGAAGGAGGAGTTCTCAGACCCGGCTGTTGTTGCCGCAACCCTCTGGGCCGGGATTCGCGGGGTTACTATGGCAGAGATCACCATGACGGACCACGACCGGAGGTTGCTCGGGGATGCTCATATGCCCTTCGAAAAACGCTTGAATACGATGAAACAGGTCCTGCGGCACGGGCTGGCAAAGACGGAACCGGCTCATCCTGATGAGTCCCGCTAGCCCGGGGCGCCACATTCTCTCCATCCGGGCGGCAACGACGGGGGGATTGGGTTGCCAAAGAGGGCTATGCTGTGTGTACGCCTTCAGAGGACGGCGAGGTCCGTGCATTCAGGTCGTTATCGTATGAGTTCGTCAAACGCCTCTGTACTGTAGGGTTTCCCTTTTTTCTTCAGGCGAAGGGCCTCGCGGAGAGCCATGCATTTTCCGCGATTCATGGCCATGGCCCAACTCGACCCCTTTTCCCAAAATCTGCTGTGTAATCCCGAGGTCATCGCCGTCAACCAGGACGCGCTCGGTACCCAGGGGCGGTGCGTCATCGACCGCAACGGGACCGAAGTCTGGCGGAAGGACCTCGAGGATGGCTCGGTTGCCATCGCCCTGTTCAACGCCAACCGGTATTGGGATCGTGAAGTGCATGTCAAGTGGGATGAACTTGAATTGGAAGGACCCCGACATGTCCGTGACCTCTGGCGGGAGAAGGACTTGGGCGTGGACGCCGATGGATACAGCGCCACCCTTCCCCCCTGCGGTATACTGCTCCTGCGGGTGCGGCCGAATAAAGAGCATGCGCGCAAGTAATCTGTTGGAGGGCATAAAATATGAAGAAATCGACAAATCGAATTAGCCGCCGGCGTTTCTTGCGAGCTGGCGCGAGCGCGGCCGCCGCTGTCGCCGGCCCTATGATTCTCCCGTCCACCATATTCGGGGCAACGGCGCCGTCGAACCGGATCGCACTCGGCTTCATCGGCATGGGATTGCAAGGCACGGGGTGCAATCTTCGCACGTTTCTGCAACAGCCCGATGCCGTAGCGCTGGCGGTATGCGACGTGAAATTATCCGCGGCCAGGAAGGCCAAGGCGATGGTCGACGAGGCCTATGAAACGAATGACTGCCGCGCTTGCCAGGACTTCCGCGAGGTTATCGACCGCGACGATTTGGATGCCATCGTGATCTCGACGCCGGACCATTGGCATGTGCCCCTCTCTCTGGCGGCCTTGCGTGCAGGCAAAGACGTATTCACCGAAAAGCCCACCCTGACGATTGCCGAGGGGCGCGAACTTATCCGGGAAGTGACGGCGCGCAAGGCGGTTTTTCAATGGGGCATCGAAGACAGGTCGCTTCTTAAGTACCATTGCCTCGCGGGATGGGCGCGTTGCGGCTTCATCGGGACACTCCGGAGAATCGAGGTCTTTCTGCCCACCAGGCCGCCGTATCCCAAGGACGAACCCGCTCCCGTCCCCGAAGATTTAGACTGGAATCTTTGGCTGGGACCAGCGCCCTTCCGCGAGTACACGCCCACGATTTCGCATCCCGACCACTGGCGCAACGTCAGCGACTATTCGGGCGGTTCCCTCACGGACTGGGGCGCGCACCTGGTCGATACCGCGCACCTAGGCGCCGGCGTGGACGGCAGCGGCCCCGTCGAGGTTTCCGGGACGGGCGACATTGCGGACCCCAGCAAATATCAGTCCGACGTGCCCATTCACTACAAACTCCGGTACCGCTTCGCCAACGGCGTTGAGATGCGGGTGCAGGACGACGCGCCTGACATCAAGTTCATTGGTGATGACGGCTGGGTGCGTTGCGCGGGCTGGAACGGCGGCTGGTCGGCCAGTTCCGAGGAGATCCTGCGCCAACAGGAATTTGCCGGACAGGAAGGCTATTGGGAACTCCCGCCAAGGGAGCAACGCAATTTTCTGGACTGCATCAAATCCAGAAAACCTAGCACGTACCATGCCGAAGCGGGGCACCGACTCTCGACAACCCTGCACCTCGGGCACCTGGCCATTCGTAGCGGACGTACGATTCGGTGGGACCCGGAGAAGGAGGCTTTCCCGCAAGGAGACACCGAGAGCCTCGAAAGTATTATCTATCACCGCCCCGCGCGGGATTGGACGGCCGCATGAATGCCTATCCATGCGTCTGGAGACGCCGATGCATAGCGCCGTTGGTACGTTGTATGATAGCGACATGAAAGGAGAATCACATGCCAAATCTCGATCGACGCAGCTTCTTGAAAGGTACGGCGGGAGTATTGGCGGCGGCAACATTGGCTTCGAGCGCAAGCGGCGCTCAGGCTGCTCTGCCGAAAGCCACGGATATGCGCACGCTGGGCAACACCGGGCTGAAATGCTCCTACCTGGGAATCGGGACGGGCGTTCGCGGACGCGGTAAGGGCATCACCGATCAGACGATGAAGTTGAGCGGAGAAGAATATGTGGGCTTGCTCGAGTACGCCTACCAGCAGGGACTCAGGTACTTCGATATGGCCGATCGGTACGGTTCCCACAACTACATGCGTGAAGCGATGAACCGCTCCATCGACCGCGACAAGGTCATGCTGCTCAGCAAAATCTGGTCGCGGGACCCGCATGTGGTCAAGAGCGACCTCGAGCGCATGCGAAAGGAACTGGGCACGGACTGCATTGACGTCGTCTTGATGCACTGTCTGCGCGGAGGGGAAGACAATTGGCCCGAGACGCTGAAAGCTACGATGGACGTGCTCTCGGACGCGAAGGCCAAGGGATGGATTCGCGCGCACGGCGTGTCCTGCCACAATCTCAAGGCATTTGAACGCGTTGCCGAAGAGGCGTGGGTCGACGTAGTCCTCGCCCGCATTAATCCGTTCAGTGTCCGCATGGACGGCCCGACGGAGGTCATCGTGCCCATCCTCCAGAAAATCCACGATGCCGGTAAGGGCGTCCTGGGCATGAAAATCCTCGGCGAAGGCGACCCGAAAGTTGTTGCTAAAATGGACGAATCCTTGAAATTCGCAGCGGAGTTGGGTTCCATGGACGCCATGACTATCGGATTCCTGAGCAAGACGGAACTGGACGATGTCGTGAACCGTATCGCATCCGTGGCCACAGCCTGAGCGCGGAGAATCACGAACCGGAAGGATTTAGAGCGATGTTTTATCGGAAGCTCGTTTTCTGCCTGGTGCCTGGCTTGTTTTCAGCCGCTATGAGCGTCGCGGCCCCTTTGAATGTGCTGATTCTGTCGGGGCAGAACAACCACCAATGGCAGGTAACCACGCCCTGGTTGGAAAAGGCCCTTGAAGATACCGCGCGCTTTAAGGTCAGCGTAACCGAGTTGCCGCAGACGCTGGACGCAGCCTCGTTGGAAGGCTTCGACGTCATCGTCAGCAATTGGAACTCGTTCGTCGAGGAAGGGGTGAAGGAATGGCCCGAGCCTGCGCGCAATGCGCTGCTGTCCTTTGTTGCGGAAGGCAAGGGGTTCGTGTCGGTCCATGCCGGCTCGTCATCCTTTTACGATTGGCCGGCGTACCAGGAACTGGTGATGACCTATTGGGACCATGGCAAGACGGGACACGGCCGGATGCATCATTTCGAGGTGACCTGCGATACTGACCACCCGATCACGCACGGCTTGCCGCGCTTTTTCATTCACGACGAGCTGTGGCACCGGGTGCCCGTGCCCAAGGAAGCGCGAGTGCTTGCAACAGCGTTCTCGAGCGAGGAGAGCGGCGGTTCCGGCAAGAACGAACCAGTCCTGATGGTGCGTGAGTACGGCAAAGGGCGCAGCGTCAACCTGTTATTGGGGCACGACGGTCGCGCCATGCGCCGTTACGGCTTCATCCGGCTCTTCACCCGCAGCGTTGAATGGGCGGCAACGGGCTGCGTCGCGAGGACGTGGGATGAAGGCGGCCCCATTGACCAACCCATCAAATAGGGCATTAAAATTCGGAGTCCGCTGAATCATAGATGAGTAACCAAGACAAATTGAACATTCCCAAGCATTCATGAACAAATCGCAAGAAGCAACCCGGAAAGGAAACCTGTTCCGATGAAACGTCGTACGTTCCTTAGAACAACCCTCGCGGCATTTCCGCTCATTTCCACCTCGTGCGCCCATTTGCGTGGACCCAAGGCGCCGAGCAACCGTGTTCATCTTGCCGCCATCGGCATAGGGGGGCGTGGCACGAGCGTAAACCTTAATGCGATAGCCTCTCGCTATGAAGATGCGCAGTACCTCGCCGTGTGTGACCCCATGAAGGACCGCCGTGAGAAAGCGAAGGAACAATTCGAGCACTTTTCCGGCAAGGGAGCAGTAACGGCCTACAACGATTTCCGCGAGGTCCTGGTTCGTGATGATATCGACGCCGTCGTGGTCGCCACGCCCGATCACTGGCACGTGCCCATTGCGATCGCCGCGGCCCGGGCGGGAAAGGATATGTACGTCGAAAAACCCCTCGGCGTCAGCATGCGCTGGAACAAGGTGCTGCGGGAAGAAGTCAACAACAACAAATGCGTGTTTCAATACGGCACTCAACAACGAGGACAGGAGCACGTACGCCGCGGGTGTGAGCTTGTTCGTAACGGATACATCGGCGAACTCAAGCATATCGACGTGTGGAGTCCCCATCTGGCGCGCGGGGCCTACCAGGAGATTGTTCCCGCCCCAGTGCCCGAAACCCTCGATTACGATATGTGGCAAGGTCCCGCCCCGGAGCGGCAATACACGGATGCGCGCGTTAGCGCTCAAGGCGCATACCATATCTACGAGTATGCCTTGGGGTTCATTGCGGGTTGGGGCGCCCACCCGCTGGATGTCTGCCAATGGGGTAAGGGCAAAGACACTACCCCACCCGTTTCCTACGAAGGCCAGGGCATTGTGTGCGATAACGGCGGCCTGTGGAATACCACCACCACGTGGGACATCCACTGCGAGTATGCCGACGGCGTCACCATGCGTTTCCAGAGTGCCGATCTGGCGAAAGCGGCCGTCATGAGGTATCGCCCGAATGATTGGCACGGGGACGGCACCACCTTCTATGGTACGGATGGCTGGCTCAGCATCAGTCGCGGCGGCAGCTATGCCAGCGATGCAAAACTCTTGAACATGAAGGCGGAAAATCCCGCGGATCCGCTGAAACGGACCCACGGCCACCAGCGCGATTTCCTGGACTGCGTCAAGAGCCGCGAACGAACCGTCAACCCCGTGGAAACCGCGTTTGACTCAGACGCCATCAGCCATCTCAGCGACATTGTTGTCCGGACCGGCCGCCCCATCAAGTGGGATCCCGAAAAAGAAACCATCATTGGCGATGCCGAGGCCGCCAAGTATCTCGATAGACCCATGCGCGCGCCTTGGACGCTATAGAAATCGAAGATAGCCTTTGAGAGAGAAACGCTGCGAAAAGCACCGTATGCAGCACATTTGTTATATGGTGTGTTATCCCCCCATAAAAAAAGACCGACGGGCTATCTTCCTAACCCGCCGGCCTGTAGTGTCTTAGTTGGTGGGCGATATTGGACTCGAACCAGTGACCCCTGCGTGTAAAACCGACAAAGGGGAAACGTCACATGTTGCCAACGGCAGCAATCTGCTGCCATTCCAACAACTGGCAGGATTTCAGAAACGTCACAAGATGCCTCAAAATGCCACATTTCAAGAGAATTGTTATACGTTTTGTTATATCCCCGGCCTCCGGCCCTTCGCGCAGAAGGTCGCGGGTCCTCCTTATCTTGGCGGTTCGTCGATGCGGACACCGTGTTTCAGAATATACTCGCTAAAACTGCCGCGCTGGGGATGACGACGGACCCTGTCGGGAAAAAGGTGCGCTTCCACATCGAGGCCGGCGTCCCGCTGTACCTGCGTCATTGCGCGGGCGCGTTGCTGGATACCCCAATCATCGATACCGTCCATAAACGCGGCCACATCGATATCGCTCCATTGGTCCGCGGAACCATCCACGTGTGACCCAAAAACATACACCGCGCGGACCGTGCCCATACGTTCAAGCGATTCCCTGGCTGCAAGGGCCCGGCGTTTCACTTCAGCGTCGAGAACAGCCATTGGGCCACCTCCTCGGTTCGGGAGAGGATGCCCTCCGCTACTTCCTTCGTGATGTCTGACCCGAGAGATTCCATCTCCTCGGGATAGCGTGTCTGGATGTAGTAATTCGACAAATCGCCTAAGAATTCCTCAACGTCGTAATCCAGCGAAATATCGGCACTCTTGGCAAGGCGAGGGAGGTTGTGAATTCGCGGCGGAAACTCCCCAGTACGCTGCACAATAATCGCTTTGAGTGTCTTCTCAAGGCATTGCTGAGAACAGAAAAGCACGTAAAGGTAACGCCCGGAAGCCAACATAGCACGCGCCGTATCAAGATCATAGCGTGCTTGGCTTTCCCAATGCTGTTTCGATTCCGCCACCGTACTGCACTTTTCTTTTCTTGATCAAATTGGAGCGACGTCTCCTGCATCCGCCCGACGCAAGCACTATAGGTTCATGCTTCAAAGCTTGTCAATCGCTCCACCGTCAACCTACAGCCAAAGAATGGTGAGCAAACGCACAATCCTTTATGCGTCGTCTCTTGCCTCCCACGAAAAGGGCCGGCGAGTTCATGTCGTAACCCGCCGGCCTGTAGTGTCTTAAATGGTGGGCGATACTGGACTCGAACCAGTAACCCCCTGCGTGTAAAACCGACAAAGGAGAAACGTCACATGTTGCCACCAGCAGCAACCTGCTGCCATTCCAGCAACTTGCAGGATTTCAGAAACGTCACAAGATGCCCCAAAATGCCAAATTTCAGCAAAAATGTTATACGTTTTGTTATATCCCGGCCTCCTGCCCTTTGCGCAGGAGGTTACGGGGGACTTCGGATCGGTAGAAAATCGCCATGCTGGCGTACATTACCGCAGTGAGCACGTGCCAAATAGCGTGCCCTTGCCACCACACATCCGGCGGGGAAAACTGCCGCGCTAAATCGCGCCGCTGAAGGTACCCGCCGACCGCCAACGAGATGAAGGCCAGCAGCACCCAGCGGTGCTGCTGCGAGATGCCCCACCAAAT
>JAWODE010000396.1:0-3919 GCA_046483455.1 Candidatus Hydrogenedentota bacterium
AGGGATCCAACCAGAGGCAGAATGCGTAGGGAATCTCGAACTGGACCAACGGCTGTCGACCACGCACGATGGCTCTCAAGATGCCCAGGGCGAAAAGCGGCGTACTCAAAGGCCGGATAGCCTGGTGCCGCCCGACCGAACAGCCCGAGCGATTTCTGGCAGGCGTCGAGGTATTCCACGACGCGCTCGAAGTATCCGAGGACTTGTCACGCCTCATGCTTGAAGCGGTGCTGGCTCATTCCGGCGCCGTCGAACGAGTCATACATTGGAGACCTGACGGTCGGATAGGTGGCGCGGTCGGGAGACCGCCCCACAACGAGCGTACAAACAACATAAGAGGAGACTTGTCATGGGTGTCTTCACACGCACACGCGACATCGTAAACGCAAACATCAATGCCATGCTGGACAAGGCAGAGAATCCCGAAAAAATGATTCGGTTCATGGCCCGCGAGATGGAAGAAACCTTGGGGCGGGTCAAGGCCGCGCGCGGCGGGGCAATGGCCGCGCGGCACGACATCGAAACCGAACTTAGCCGCGTATGCGATCGCGTCGACGTATGGGCCGACCGGGCGCGCCTCGCCGTCGACAAAGGCCGCGACGACCTCGCCCGCGAAGCGCTCATCGAGAAGCGCCGCTACTTGGGCCGGACCGATGCTCTCGAACGCGAACGGATGCAGGCCGACGCCCTGGTGGGCCGGTACCAGGAGGACATCGATGCCCTCGAGGCCAAGCTGAAGCTCGTTATGGAAAAGAAACGGATGCTCGTGCAGCGCCATGTGCGGGCAGGAGAGCATCGACGCGCTCAGTATCAGTTGCGCCGCCTGGATACCTCGCGCGCCATGCAGCGGTTTCATCAATTCGAACACCGCATCGAATGCATGGAAGCCGAAGCGGACCTGGTGAATTTTGGCCGGCGGCCCAGTCTCGAAGAAGAATTCGCCGGATTGGGCGCCGATGAAGAAATCGAACACGAACTCGAAGAACTTAAGGCGTCCGCCGTGAACTGACGGCAAAGGACGTACAACGAATTACGTGAGGAAAGGACACCATCATGGCTTACGAATACAGTACCTACTACACAGGGTTATACCGGTCGCGCGATGGTATTTTGTTCGGCGTGTGTCGCGGTCTTGCCGATTATTTCGACCTGTCCGTATTCTGGCTACGGGCTATTGTGGTCGGCGCATTCATCCTGACCGGCTTTTTTCCGGTGGTCTTCCTGTATATTCTCGCCGCCCTACTCATGAAGCGGGAACCGGCATATTATTATTGATGTGACGTTTACCTCCCCCAACCCGGGAAGAGCCCATCGCCCGCCGGCATCGCGCCTCCCCCAGCGCAATGCCGGCGGGCTTCCCCTTTTTCGCGAAACCGTCGACGAATGCCGGCCACCAAGGAAGACTTTCCCATCCGTTTGTCTTTGTTCTTTAACGGAGGGCGGGTTTTCTTACCCGCCAATATGTCACGGGCGGCTGCAAGCCGCCATCCGTTCAAATTCCCGGACTTCAATACATCCTTCGCGTCGCATTAAGCCGGGCATCGAAATACTGTCAAGGATGGCGGACGTGCCCATCCGCTGCGATTCATTGGCGGGTAAGAAAACCCGCCCTCCGTTGCCGGACGTATTTCATGATGCCCCTGCAGTATCGGGCTTGCCGGAACCGCGGCTCGGATACCTGTTACAATAGCGGCCGGGACAAAGCGTTAGGCATACGGGACATTCAATGCGCGTTCGCATGCACATAGCCCTTGTTTTTGCGGCCGTCATGGCGGCGATGGCCTCGCCACAAGCCCAGCAGGTGCTTGTGCGCACGACGGCGCGCAGCGCCGCCCACGAAGACACGCGCCAAACTTTCCATGTCGCGGACATGGTCACGGGGGAGGTCTTGCCATGGCAGGATACCCTTCCCGGAATGCGTACAGTCTCCCGACTAACGACCACTCCGTGCGGCGGGTGGGCGTTCATGACAACCCGCGGACTCTGGCCGCAATCCGAAGGCTGGGCGGGAAAAATGACGGTTACCAGCGCGGTCTCACTGGCCCCACTGGAGGTCCTCCGCGCCGGTGGAGGAAGCTTGCTACTCGAACCGGGTCAAAAACTTGGATGCGTGATACAGCATCCAGTCGGCGACCAACTGTCGGTCCTTGTGCTCGAAGATACTGATGAAGGCGCCCGCAGAGAACTGGGCCGCGTATCGCTCTGGGCATTCGACCCCCACACAGGATTTGGAGCGGCCCCCGAAACGGCGTGGCAATTGCCGGGCACTCCCGTTCAGGCGCTTCCGCTCGAGGGGGGCCGGGTATGCCTGTTGTACCGCGGAGCCATAGGTGGGATTGTTGTCATACTCGATACTCATACGCGCGAGGTCGTAGCGGACGCGACCCTGCCGATGCCGCGCGGCCCCACCCATGGCCCCCCATCGCACCTTACCATGGCGATCATGCCCGATAAGCGCCGTCTGTTGGTGCTCGCGTCGTGCTTCTCCCTCCAATCTCCCCAGGGTGAGCAACGTTCCTGGCTGCATCAACTCGACGCCAAAACATGTACATTCATCGCAGATTCGCAGGAATTTCCGGGCATTCCCCAAACACCCGCACCAAGCCTGTGGCCCTTGAAAAACGGGGCTTGCTGGATAGCCACCACTAGTCCCGGCGAAGGATTTGCCCACCTCTTCCGCGTACCCTTGACACCCTCAGCCCCGCGCCCCGTCGAGCAGCCGTTTACCAACGTGTCGACGCCTCTCCGAGTAGCTCCGGCCCCAAGGGGAAACGCTGTCGCGGTGGGAATCCGCAAACGCCTCGAACTCTGGCCAGAGGGCGAACCTACCGGCACGCCGGAGCGCTTCGAGAATCCGATCTCTCGTGTAACCTGGACCGAAGAAGGCCTCTTTGTGGCGGAAGGACACCGGCTTCACCTTGTAAACCCGCAAAATGGCGCAATCCTTCAAACCGCCGCGTTCCAGACGGGAGTAGTCGCCGAAGCGCTGCCGCTGCCCCAAACGGCAGGTGAGACAATCACCGCAGCACCGGAGGCGGGACTCCCCGCCCATCTGCCGAAGGTGATACTTTTACGAGGCGAGGCGGTGGGGCGCGAACAGCGCGTCCTGAACATGCAGTCCCAAGACGGGCCGGAAATGCAATGGCGCATCGATTTTGATGCCGCGGCCATGCCGTGGCTGCGCGTCTACCCGCGGTCGGGAGGTCCCGACCAGGCTGGTTTCGCCGTCATGGGGGTCGACGCATCGGTGCTTTCGAAATACCCCCCGGATACACTCCTTCGCGGAACCATAAACTTGGAATTGCAGAAACCCGGCATAGGCCGGGGACACGCCACCCACAAACGTTCGATCATGGTGCTGGTATCGCCCCGGCCTCAAGGTCCGCGGAGTATTCTCTGGCTCTTGGGAAGTGGCGAGGCCCCCGCCGCCCCCCTCCTCGATTCCGACGGAGACAATCCACTGCATGCCGCCGCGGTGTTCCTGGCCGGGCCGCCGCACTGGTTCAGCCACCGGCGTGCAGCGCCCCCGTTCAACGAACCTCTTACGGAACACGCCATCGTCGTGTTAACAGCCCAAGCCGCCTCCGAGGGCGTTGTCACACGGCAGGCGCTCCTTTCCTACGTGGCCGCGGGCGGCGGCGTGCTTTTTCTGGGCGCCCATCTCGACGAAAACGAGGGCCGCACCTTGATGAACTGGCTCGCCCCCCTCGGCGTGCGCCTTGATACGACACAGAATGTAACGGGGGCGTTCGACGTCTCCGGCAGTCCCCTGTTATGCCGCAACTGGCGTTCCGTCGCCATTGAAAACGGCTGCCGCCTCCAGCTCGACCCGCCCGGTACGACCCTCGTGCGCGATCCAGAAAGTGGGGGCGCAATCTTTGGCATCGTGCCGCACGGCCTCGGCCGTATAGCCTTCCTC
>JAWODE010000406.1:0-3467 GCA_046483455.1 Candidatus Hydrogenedentota bacterium
GAGCATGCGGACACGTTAAAATCCCTGCGAGAAACATTGTATGGATGGATGCTCGAGACGCACGACCCCGGATTGATACCCCAGCCGATCCTCGAGGATTGGGGACGCGAACACGGCTCAAAATATGCGGCTATGCGCAGGCCGGAAGCCGCCGAGGCGGTGCGCCGCAGTATGGCGACGATCGAGGCGGGGGAACGCGGCGACCGCGCAGCGTTGCGCAACAGGCTCGGTGACGCCTGTCCGTGCAGCCGTTATTGGGCGGCGGTATGGCTGGGCCAACTGCGCGATGCAGCCTCGAGGGAAGCGTTGGAAACCGTCTGCGAGGACCCGGTGCCGACGGTGCGGGTTGCGGCCCATCTGGCCCTATGCCTGCTAGGGGAACATGAGGCCCATATCCCCGAACTGGCCGCGCTGCTAAATACGCCGAATCTCATCGTCGGCCTGTATGCCATGAACGCGATCGAACAGACCGGGCTTTTGAACGAGGCCGTGCGCGATGCCGCGAAAAAAGCCCTCGAGAATCCCTACGACGGGACCCAGCGATACGGCAGACGGCTCTTGGCGAAATGCGAAGAGGCGGGCGTGGCATAAGACCCTCGCGGACGAAGCAAAAACCATCTTCCGCCGTGGGGTGAATGGGTTGAGCAATAACACGCAGGCTGCCACAAGGGTTGCCGCCGGTAAGGAGTTTCAATCACATGCGGAAGGGAGATTCCGGACCATGATGCCTTTTGGGATGAACACCGCTTTGCTGGCGCTTTGCGTGCCCGCCATTGCCGCTTGGGGGGCCGTCGAGCCCAAGGTGGTCGATACGAAGTATCCCACGGACGATATGGTTATCGCGTCGGTGATTGTGGAACCGCCCGCCAGTGATGAAGAGGATGCGAGGTCTGCCATTCAAAACGCCATCGATACCGTGGCGGAAGCGGGCGGCGGCACGGTTTTCCTCCCCGAGGGCCGTTATCTTCTCGAAGGCCATCTGCTGCTTCGAAAGGCAGTCACCTTGCGCGGAGAATGGCAGGCGCCGGATACAGCGGGCGGTGTCGTGGGCACCGTCCTGATGCTCATCGAGCACCACGGCAACGCCGATGGCGATTCAGCAATCACCATGCAATGCGGGTCGGGCTTGCGCGAATTGTCGATCTGGCATCCCCGCCAGGACCCCGCCAACATCGTGGCGTATCCGTGGACCATCGAAACCACGCCGGAAACGGGAGCGGACAACTACACCGTGCAGAATGTCACCTTGGTCAATCCGTACCGGGGATTTAAGACGGGCCCCGAGGCCAACGAACTCCATACGCTGAAAAACGTTTATATGACGGCGCTCGATACCGGTGTGTTTATCGATTCCTGCACGGACATCGGCCGGGTTATCGACGTCGACATCAGCCCACGCTGGTGGCTCGAGTCCGGGCTGCCGAACAGTCCGACGGAAAAGGCCGTAAACAAACATCTTTTGGATGAAGCGACCGGCATCGACATGGGCCGCAGCGATTGGCAGTATCTCTTCGGGCTCCATATCGAAGGCTACCGCCGTGGCCTGGTCATTCGACAAGGGGCCCGGGGCACCACCAATGCCGTACTTTTCGGGAGCGTCCTCGAGCATTGCGGCACGGCATTGCATCTCGAGGAACTCAACGGCATCGGTCTCGCTGCCGTCGGATGCCAATTCGCGGGGGAAAAACATGCGCTGCACGCCACCGACGCCTTCGCGACGGTCGCGCAATTCAACGCGTGCACGTTCAACAGCCCCGGGGGACATGGCGTGTTATTGGAAGGCGCCGGTACGCTGACGTTTCAGAATTGCCGCATTCCATCGGGGGGAAGAGCGGGGGTCGAGGCCGCTGCGGGAGCGGTCTCGCTTCTAGGATGCCGTTTCGATAAGGGCGGCACCCATATCGTGCTCGGGGAAAGTGTACATCGCGCACGCCTTCTCGGAAATACGTTTGCGGGTGAGCCTGCCATTGAAAATGCCGCCGCGAATGCAGACGTCATGATCGCTCACTGCGCGATGGAATTTGCCGCGCCCGATACTAGCCGGCCGCCCGAACCACCCACCCCCGCGCCGGGAAGCCGTGAGATGATTGTTGTCACCAGCCATGGAGCTTCCCCCGAACTCGAGGACAATACAGCGGCGTTTCAAAAGGCCCTGGCGGCGGCGGAACACATGGGCGGCGGAACCGTGTATGTGCCCGCGGGATACTACCGGTTTACGGGATCGTTGACGGTGCCTTCGCGCGTGGAACTGCGCGGGTGCTTCGATGTGCCGCATCATACGCAGTCCGGCGGCTCGGTCCTGATGCCCGTCGGCGGCCGTGGCGAGGAGAACGGAACGCCGTTTATTCAATTGTCCGAGAATTCCGGCATGCGCGGCCTGACGGTATGGTATCCGGAGCAGAATCTGCTCGATATGCAGCCCTATCCCTGGACGGTGCGCTCGAAAGGACCGGGGTGCTGGTTGATCAATGTGACGGTCTCGAACGCCTGGCAAGGGGTGGATTTCTGGACCCACTCGAGCGATGGCCATTACATCAGTTATCTGGGCGGCGCGTACCTCAAACGCGGACTCTTCGTGAGTAAGTGTGAGGGTGACGGCTGGGTCGTTGACGTGCAAATGAACCCGCACTACGGACTACGCCTTCCCGCCGGCCTGCCGCGTCCCCAATACGACACCAACGCCTTCGACGCCATCATCGATCAGCAACGCGGAAAGCTGGAGGCGATGGTTTTCGGCCGTTGCGCCAATGAACACATCTACCGCACATTTTTGTATGCCGCCTACGACGGCATCGCCTTCCGCAACGACAACGGCGGCAGTAACGCACGCATTCTTATGCACGGGACCGACACCGGCAGCCGGTGCGCGGTCCTGAACGCTTGCGGAGAAACGGGTCTCGAGTTCGTTCTCGCGCAACTGGTGCCGTTGGGCAAGTACGAGGTGGGTGCGATTATCGCGGAAGAGGAGTTTCGGGGCCGTGCGCGGTTCTTCACGTCGCAGATGTGGGCGGGGAACTGCAGCGCCCGGCTGGATGGCTCGGGTGAGATTCTTATTCAGCAACTCAACACGCTCAGTGGCGGAATGACCTGCGATGGCGGCAGGTTTCGCCTTGAAAACGCCGTGTTTAAACGCGATTTGAAGCCTCACGTGGCCATTGGAGCATCGTGTCAGAAGGCGGAACTGCTCGGAAACGTTTCATTGAGTGGCGAGTTCCGGGTGGAGAACGCGGCAGACCTATATACCCGTGCGAACAGTGTCGTGCCCCTGCCCGCCGTATTCGAACCTGGGAACGTGTCCACGGGCTGGGAAAACGGCGAGGCGGCGAGTCCGGTCACGACACCGGCGGACGAAGGGGGAGGCCGGCGAGGCGTCGAAGAAGGCACATGCTCGCCCTCCAATGAAAAGGCATATAGCGGCGAAGGGGCCTTGCTTGTAGCGGGCCATGCCCGGGACCCAAAACACAATT
>JAWODE010000416.1:0-7914 GCA_046483455.1 Candidatus Hydrogenedentota bacterium
AGTGACATGCCGGATGTGGACATGACACGGCTGCCGCGGCATATTGCCATCATTATGGATGGCAATGGGCGATGGGCGGAAAAACATGGTGTGTCCCATGCCGAAGGGCACGAGGCCGGCGCCAAGAGCGTGCGCGCGGCCATCGAGGGATGCCGCGAACTTGAGCATGTGAAGGCGTTGTCCCTTTATGCTTTTTCGACGGAGAACTGGCGCCGGTCGAGGCGCGAAATCAACGCTCTGTTTGGACTGTTGAGCAAGTATATCCACCTTGAACTCGAAAATATCCATAAAGAGGACATCCGGGTGACGATCATGGGAAGGCGTCAGGGCCTCTCGGAACGGGTCCTCGACGACCTGCGGTATTGCGAAGAGCGCACTCGAAACAACAAATCGATGATCCTGAATGTAGGCATTAATTATGGCAGCCGGGCGGAACTTGCGGACGCCGCCCGAGAATTGGCCCAAGAAGCGGCGGCCGGCGAGATAGAGCCGGAAGCCATCGACGAAGAATTCTTTGCCAAACGGCTCTACGTGCCCGAACTTCCCGACGTGGACTTGCTGATTCGCACCAGTGGCGAGATGCGGCTGAGCAATTTTATGCTGTGGCAGGTTTCCTACGCGGAGATTGTCTCTCTGGGGGTATTGTGGCCGGATTTCCGGAAACGGCACCTTCTTCAAGCTATCGAGCGTTACCAGCGGCGCGAGCGCCGGTTTGGAGGGCGGTGAACTTATGGCAAGGGGAAGGAAGGTCGCGGTGCGCTGCGTGACGGGCCTTGTCGCACTGGCTGTCTTTATGACGTTGATCTGGACCCCGGGTTTGCGCCTGTTGTTCACGGCGTTCGTTGGTGTGCTCACCGGTATCGGACTGTTCGAATACTATGCCATTGCCCGCGCGCGGGAGATTTCCCCGGAGACGATAGGCGGCATACTGGCGGGGACCTGCGTGGCCATCAGTGGCCATCTTGGCGACGCGGTAACGACGAATTTTGTGTTGTTTGGCGGTTGCGTGCTGGTGTCGGCCCTGCATATTGTGCGGGGAAGGCATTCGGTGGCGGGGTTGTCGACTTCGGTATTCGGCGTGTTCTACATCGGATGGTTCGGGGCGCACATTCCGCTGACGCTGAGTCTGCCTGCTGTCGGGCGGGGGCTTGTAACCACCCTTTTTGTGGTGGTGATTCTCACGGATACGGCCGCGTACTTCGTGGGTTCGGTCATCGGCCGGCACAAGATGGCTCCCAAGGTGAGTCCAAACAAGACGTGGGAGGGGGCTTTTGCAGGACTGTTCGGCGCCATAGCGGGCGTAGCGGTGCTGTGGTGCCTCAAGGAACACGCCGGCATGTCCGCGCTGCCGGGCTGGTCGTTATGGCGGTATCTTCATGCGGCGATCCTGGTGTCGATCATCGCGCAAGTGGGCGATTTGACGGAATCATGTTTGAAACGGGATGCCGGTGTAAAAGACTCGGGAAACTTTTTTCCGGGCCACGGCGGTGTGTTGGACCGCACCGACGGTTTCCTGTTTGCGGCCCCGGTTCTATACTATCTCGTAACGCCGCTTTTCGGAGGTTGACCCCCCTGGCGAACGGCGATTGATAAAGGAAGCAAGGTATGTACGAAGAAGAAGCAGAACTTCTGGCGGAATATTCCCAGCGCTTGCAGGAGCTTCGAAAGTGCCTGAACGTTGATGCGACAAACGCCAAGATTAATGAATTGGAGAAGGAGATGGCCGAACCGGGATTCTGGGATGATCCCGAAAAGGCCCAGAAAACCGTTCAGCAGCTCAAGAGCCATAAATCGATGGTGGAAGCCCCCGATAGACTTCAGGGCGAGCTCGAAGACGCGGTGGTGCTGGTCGAGTTGGGGCAGGCCGAGGAAGACCCGTCGGTAAGCGATGAAATCGCCCAACTCGCCCAGGATTTGTCGAAGAAACTTGACCAGCTTGAATTGACGAGTCTCTTTATGGACCCGCGCGATACGAAACCGGCCCTCGTCAACATCCATCCGGGTGCAGGAGGCACGGAATCCTGCGACTGGGCTTCCATGTTGTACCGCATGATCGTGCGCTACTGCGAACGCCAGGAATTCGACGTGGAACTCGCCGAGTATCTCCCCGGCGATGAGGCAGGTCTCAAGAGCGCCACCTTGCGTGTTGACGGCCCGTTCGCCTACGGCAAGCTCAAGTCCGAGGAGGGGGTGCACCGGCTGGTACGCATCTCGCCTTTTGACGCCAACAGCCGCCGCCACACGTCGTTTGCGGCGATCGAGATCGTGCCCGAATACGAAGACGAAATCGACATCGAAATCAAGGATGATGAATTGAAGATGGACGTGTTTCGATCAAGCGGGCCGGGGGGGCAGAAAGTGAACAAGACCAGTTCCGCCGTGCGCCTCACGCATCTTCCGACGGGCATTGTCGTGGCATGCCAGATCGAGCGTTCCCAGCATCGCAACCGCGAGACCGCTCTGCAGATGTTGAAAGCAAAGCTCTACGACATCGAAGTGAAGAAAAAGGAAGCCGAAGCGATGGCCCATCGCGAGGACCAACAGGATGTAGCGTGGGGGAGCCAGATTCGCAGTTACGTGTTGCATCCCTATCAAATGGTGAAGGACCACCGCACCGACGTCCAAATAGGAAACATTGACGCCGTTTTGGACGGCGATCTCGACGAACTCGTCGAGGCGTACCTGAAGTGGAATCTACAACGTCAAAAGAACAATTAGGCCCAGGGAAGAGAAAATGACCGAGGAACAGCACTCGACTGAACGGCAACTGATAGAAAACCGAATGGAAAAGATGGCGCGGTTCCGCGAGCGCGGAGACGAGCCGTTCAAATATGTCTTCGAACGGTCCTGCTCGATCGCGGAAGCTCGTCGAGCATTCGAGGCGGCAGAGCAGGATGCCGGCGAGAGCGAGCAAGTGAATGTGCCGGTGAAGGTAGCGGGGCGTATGGTGGCGCTACGCGGCCAGGGCAAGGTAACCTTTGCGGACCTGCGCGACCAATCCGGCCGCATACAGATTTTCTTGCGCAAGAACGATCTCGGCGATGAGGCCTACGAACACGTCAACGACCTCGATATCGGGGACTTCGTGGGCGTCGAAGGGCACGTGTTTCGTACACGCCGCGGCGAGGTGACCGTTCGGGCGGAAAACTACACCCTTTTGACTAAATCGTTGCGACCGCTTCCCGAGAAGTGGCACGGCCTGACGGACGTCGAGACGCGGTACCGTCAGCGGTACCTCGATATGGTATCGAACCCCGAGGTACTCGAGACCTTCCAGCGGCGAAGTAAAATCATCAATGCGCTGCGGCGCCGGCTGATGGCGCGTGGCTTTCTCGAGGTCGAAACGCCTATGTTGCAGCACATTCCCGGCGGGGCGACGGCCCGGCCGTTCATCACCCATCACAACACCTTCGACCGGGATTTCTATTTGCGCATCGCGCCGGAATTGTACCTCAAACGCCTGATCGTGGGGGGATTCGAGAAGGTTTTCGAGATCAACCGTAGTTTTCGCAACGAAGGGGTCGACACGCAGCATAACCCCGAGTTCACCATGCTGGAACTCTATGAAGCGTATCAGGATTATATGGGATTAATGGATGAAACGCAGGAAATGCTTTTCGAGGTAGTCCAGGAGGTTATTGGAGGTACGACCTTCGAATACCAGGGGCAGAGCATCGACATGGCCCGGCCCTGGAAACGCCTTTCTTTGTGCGAAGCCATTCGCGAATACGCGGGGATCGATCTCGAACCGCACATGAACGACCGGGATACGGCGGCGGAGTTGGCGGAAAGCGCCGGTTGCGTTGTCGAGGATAACATGGGATACGGGAAGATCGTGGACGAAGTGATGTCGGCAAAAGTGAAACCGAATTTGACACAACCAACGTTTCTCCACGATTATCCGCTGGAAATCTCGCCGTTGGCCAAGAAAAAGCGCGATAATCCTGATTTGACCGAGCGGTTTCAGCTTTTTATCGCGGGCATGGAGATGGGCAATGCCTTCAGCGAGTTGAATGATCCCATCGATCAGCGCGAGCGGTTCATGGACCAGGCGCGGCAGCGCGAGCGGGGTGACGAGGAGGCCCAATACCTCGATGACGACTACATCACGGCCCTTGAAACCGGCATGCCTCCTACGGCCGGACTGGGCATCGGCATTGACCGCCTCGCTATGTTGTTGACCGACAGCGCGTCGATTCGCGATGTTATCATCTTTCCTCAATTGCGGCCCAGAACCATCGAAGCGGCAGGCGATGTTACCATTTAACAGAGAAGAAATGTCGATTTCATGCGGTTTGAAGCGTTCATAGCGAGCCGGTACTTGCGCGGAAAGCGCAAGAGCCGGTTTGTGAGCCTGATCACGCTCATTTCGGTCGCGGGTGTGAGCGTGGGGGTGATGGCGCTTATCGTGGTGATGAGCGTAATGACGGGATTCGACAATGAACTCCGCGCAAAGATCATTGGCAATCGCGCCCATGTTACCGTGATGGAGTGGGACGGAGACGAGATTCTCGATTCGCAGGAGGTGGAGCGCCAAATCAAGACATTATGCCCGGAAATCGAGGGCGTGAGCCCGTTCATCGAGGTGCTTTCGCTTCTGAAGACGTTGCGGGGAGCAGACGGGTCGCAAATCGTCGAGTTTGCTTACGTGGTCGGCGTTGATCCACGCAAGGCCAGTGATGTTACCCTGCTCGAGGAAAACCTGTCCAGTAAGAACGGGCGGACCCACGGCGTCGGGGAACTCCCGGAATACAAAGAAATCGTGCTGGGCTACATTCTCGCGAGTAAACTTGGCGCGTATATAGACACCCCTCTCATGATTGTCACGCCGCGGCTGAAAAGCGGTACTTACGTAAGCCGTCCGACGGAGATGCTCGTTACGGTGAGTGGGCTTTCCCAGGCCCAGATGCATGAATTTGACACGGTCTATGGCTTTATCACACTGGAAACGGCAAAGAAACTCACCGGCAAGGAGGGCGTGGACGGAATTCAGTTGCGCCTGGATGACCCCTTCAAGGCCAAAGCAATTTCCGATCGCATCGAAGAGAATATGCCCTCCTACAAAGCCGTCACATGGTATGAAAGCCAGCAGGCCTTCTTTGAAGCCCTCAAAGAAGAAAAAGTGGTCATGTTCATCATTCTACTGTTTATCATCCTGGTGGCGGCGTTTAACATTACCAGCACGTTGATCATGGTTGTGATGGAAAAACGCCGGGATATCGGCATTTTGCGCACCATCGGGGTGGGCAGCGGGTCGGTGCTGCGGCTCTTTATACTCGAGGGATTGTATATCGGTCTTACGGGAACGCTTGTAGGCCTCGCATTAGGTATTTTGCTTGCTTACAACTTGAACGCCGTTGCCGAGTTCATCGCTTGGATGATGGGCGTCGACCTCTTTAATTCCCAAATCTATTATTTTGATCGAATTCCCGTTGCGATTCAGTGGGTGGACGTGATGTGGGTAACCGTGTGCGCGGTATTGCTGACGTTCCTGTCGACCATTTACCCGGCGTGGAGCGCATCGCGCCTTGATCCCGTGGATGCTTTGCGTTATGAGTAAGGTAGCGAATCCACCGGTCATCGAATGCCGTGGTCTCGAGAAGACCTACCACGACGGCAGCCGTGAGCTGCGTATCCTGCGGGGCATCGACCTGGAAGTGCACGACGGCGACCTGATGGTTGTGACCGGGCCCTCCGGCGTCGGGAAAAGCACCCTGCTCCACATTATCGGCACCTTGGACCGCCCGACGGGGGGCGAGGTGTTATTCCGGGGGACTTCACTGCCGAAAACCGGCCGGGCTGCTATCAACCGCATCCGCAACGAGGAAATCGGTTTTGTGTTTCAGTTCTATCATCTTCTTCCCGAGTTCACGGCGCTTGAAAACGTTATGATGCCGGCATTGTGCAGAGGCAAACGGAGAGCGCAATGCGAGCCACGAGCTGAGGAGCTGCTGAATACCGTGGGCCTCACGGAACGCGTGACGCACAAGCCCGGCCAGCTCAGCGGCGGCGAGCAGCAGCGTGTTGCCATCGCACGAGCTTTGTTCAACGAGCCTAGTGTGGTACTTGCCGACGAACCTACCGGAAATCTCGATGAACATACCGGCGAGGGCATCCTGGAACTGCTTTATGGTCTCAATGCAACGCGAAACGTCACGCTGATTATGGTCACGCACGATGAAAGCCTCGCCGAACGAGCGGGCCGCTGGGTTCACCTGCATGAAGGCCAAGCCATCGTACGAAAATGACGAGAATGCTTTTATGTCTTGGTTCGCGGGGGAATAGCGGCGTCTTGAGAGGAGATACGTTATGACTTGGTCCCGCCGATCATTCTTGAAAACAGCGTTTCTGTCGCCTGTGGGTCTGGCTTTGGCGCGTTCGTCCTCGTCCGCGGACGGAGCAAGCCTTGGCGAAAGCTATGAGCGCCTGGGCAAAGTCGCTCCCGTCCCCAGCCGCGCCATCGAGGCATCGCCCCTGTCGGTGGGCTTCGAGGTGCTCGACCGTAAAGGCTTCGACCCGGACAGGACCTACGAGCATATCGGGAAGCTGGGCGTCAAGTGGGCGCGTTGCCAGACCGGCTGGTGCCGGTGCGAGACGGTGAAGGGCGAGTACGATTTCGGGTGGCTCGACAAAGTTGTCGATTCGCTGCTCGGCGTGGGCGTCACGCCGTGGTTCAACCTGGGATATGGAAACCGTCTATACACGCCCGATGCGCCCGATGACTTCGCCGTCGGTTGGGCGCCCGTCTTCAATGACGAAGCCCTTGCCGGGTGGCTGCGGTTTACGAAAAACTTGGCCAGGCACTTCAAAGACCGTGTAAAGCATTGGGAAATCTGGAACGAACCGAATATCACTCACTTTTGGCAGCCCGAAAAACCCAATCCGAAAGACTATGCGCGTCTCGTGGCCAAGACGGTCCCCGTTATTCGTAAGCAGATTGCGGACAGCTTCATCATTGGTGGAGCGCTCGCGGGGGTTCGCGTCGACTACCTGGACGGATGTTTTGAAAACGGTATGGGAGACTACGTAGATGCCATTTCCTACCATCCCTACCGGGCGGTACCCGAGGAACGCTACGACCGCGATATAACCGCCCTGCGGGAATCCATCGCGAAACATGCCCCAGGGCTTAAACTCTGGCAAGGCGAGAATGGCTGTCCGTCGGTAGGCGGCCCGGAGAGCGTCGGGGCGTTGTCGCAACTCGAGTGGAATGAGACGCGGCAGGCAAAATGGCTCCTGCGGCGCATTATCCTCGATTTGCGGTATGGCGTGGACTTGACCAGCTACTTCCACACGGTGGATCTCGTAGGATATCGCGGGAAAACCAACTTCAAAGGGCTGTTGCGGGGCGATGATTACACGCCGAAGCCGTCGTATTTCGCGTATCAATGCCTTTGTGCACTTTTCGATGGGGCGACAGAACGTGCGAAACTGGGGCTCGAGTTGATCGGCCAGGAAAAAGTGCATTTACAGGAGGCTCATTTCACGCGCGACGGAAAAGCGATGTATGCCTACTGGTTTCCCGCGGACTTGCAAAAGCCGTGGGAACCTCGGGCGCTCAGTATGGCACTCGACACCCGCGAGGACGCCGCGATTAAGGAGCCCGTGCTGGTGGACCCCTTATCCCAAGAGGTTTTCCGTTTGGAGCCTGCAAGACGAGAAGCCGGTAAGATCGTTTTTCAAAACGTGCCGCTTCTGGACTATCCGCTCTTGATCACCGACACACAAGCCGTGGGACTGGCGTAAAAGAGGGGCTTGCCGAAACAAGCCCCGTGGTAATTACCGTTGCTTCCTCGAAAAACCCTTGGGACAGCGAACCATGAGCCATGGGGCTCACCCATGGCTCATGGTTCGCTGTCCCAAGGGTTTTTCGAGGAAGCAACGGTAATTACCATGGGGCTTGCTTCGGCAAGC
>JAWODE010000476.1:0-7588 GCA_046483455.1 Candidatus Hydrogenedentota bacterium
AAGGAAGGCATTATCCATCGTGACATCAAACCGCAGAATATCATGATTGATCGGGCCGGGCGGGTGAAGGTGATGGACTTCGGACTGGCGCGGGCGGTGCAAGCCTCGACGCAACTCACCGCCCAAGGCACGAGACTTGGCACGCCCATGTATATGTCCCCCGAGCAATGCCAGGGCAAGGATATTGATGGCCGTACGGACATCTACTCCCTGGGTGTGACGCTATACGAAATGCTGGCGGGCCGTCCGCCCTTCGAGGCGGACACGCCGTTGGCGCTTATGTACCAGATCACCCACGAGCCCATGCTCCCCGTCGAGGAATTCAACAGCGATGTGCCGCCCATCGCCGCGCAGGTCATCGCGGACATGACGGCCCGTGAGCGGGACCAGCGGTATCCGTCGACTGACGTACTTGCCATGCACCTCGCTGCCATGCTCCGCGGCGAAGCCCCGCCGCCGCTCGAGAACATTCCCGTCCCGAAACGCCCGAAGAAGGCCAAACCGGGTAGTATTCCGGCGCCCCGTGCGGCGGCACCCACCCAGCCGCAACCAGCACGGAAATCATTGAGTCCGCACTTATCGTTCAAGCGGATAGGTGTAGTGGGCATGGCACTCGGAACGGTTATCCTGCTCGTTATCGGGGCTAAGACCTTTTTAAGCCGTTTCCAGGAACCCATGGAGGACGGATGGGAGTCTGTTTTCAATGGCGACGATTTGAGTGGGTGGGAACCACTTAAAGGAGAGCCGCTTCACACCGGGACGGAGCCGTGGGTGGTGACGGATGGTGCCATAATGACGCCCGGGGACCGAAGTCTGTTGCGCACAAAGAAAGAGTGGACGGATTTTGAATTGGAGTTGGATTACCGCACCGCGGGCCACGCGAATGGTGGTGTGTATCTGCGCGGCCGCGTCGAATTTCAGATTTCCGTAGGGGAGTCGCTACCCCCGGAAAAAACGCACGGGGCGGTCTACGGCCAATATGCAGCACTCACCGACGCGACTCGACCGGGGGGAGAATGGAATCGGCTCGAGGCCCGCTTGGAAGGGCGTACGCTTACCGTGCAATTGAACGGAAGTCTCATCCACGACCATGTTGAGGTGGCCCCAACCGGTGTCAGTCCCATAGATGGAGAATTGGAAGACCCGGGGCCCCTTGTGCTGCAAAGTTTTGTGGGCACGGTTTGGTACAGAAATATTCGTCTTCGCCCTCTTGCAGGTCCGGCCAGTCAGGCCAGTGAGCCACGCGTGGGAGATGTGGGTACCTTTGCCGGCATCGAGATGTGCTTCGTGCCGGGGGGAACCTTCACCATGGGATCAAAATTAAGTGCCGAAGAGGCTGCGAAACTCGGTGGCAGCCCCAGCCAGTTCGCGAGGGATTTACCGGCACACCAAGTCACATTGAAAAAAGGATTTTGGATTGGCCGATATGAAGTCACAAACGGGCAATTTAAAGCGTTTGTCAAAGAGACCGACTTTCAAACCGAAGCCGAAAAAGAAGGATGGGGACTTACCTTTGTGGGAGGCGAACGTCGGCGCGCGCAGGGCGCAAACTGGCGGAATCCCGGGTGGACAATTCAAGACACCCAACCGGTTGTGCTCGTGAGTTGGCAGGATGCTCAAGCCTTTATTCGGTGGTTGAATGATAAAGGGGAAGGACATTTCAGGCTACCGACGGAAGCCGAGTGGGAATACGCGAGTCGAGCGGGCACCACGACACTATATCCTTGGGGAGACGACCCCGCGGCCGGCGAAGGCTGGTGCAATGGGGCCGACCTCACTTCCCCTCAGTCGGTTGGACCTTCGGCGTTCCCTTGGATAGACGGTTATGTGTATCCAGCTCCGGTGGGCACCTTCAGACCTAACAATTGGGGGTTGTATGATGTCGTGGGCAACGTCTGCGAGTGGTGCAACGATTGGTATAGTGAAACCTACTATAAGGATAGCCCGGAAACGGACCCAAAGGGGCCTTCTTCCGGTACGCATCATGTGGTCCGGGGAGGGAGTTGGGCAAACGATGCCGCCTGGTCACGCCTCGCCCATCGTCACTGGGGCCCCGAGGGAAGGTTTTCCCCTGTTGGATTTCGAGTTGCCAGAGATGAGTGATAGATTCAGAACGGAGGTCGGTTGAATATATATGCTGATGAGGAGCATAGACTTGGCGCGCAAACTCGCGTGCGTGGAGAGGCCCCCGTATGTACAAAACGTGCAGATTTTGCAAAATACTGGCACGCTGTATGCTGACTACCTCAAAAGCAGACGCATAATGTGACAACCTCGTCGGAGAGATATGAATGCCGGGAAAAGTAAAGCTGGAAGTCATCGCGGGCCCGATGAAGGGCAAACCCTTCTATTTCAAGGAGCATGACACGTTTTTGTTCGGGCGAGGTACGGAGTGCCACGCTTCGCTGCCCTCCGATGGGTTCGTATCCCGGCACCACTTTATCCTCGAGGTAAATCCCCCGGACGCCCGCATCCGCGACCTGGGCAGCTTAAACGGTACGCACGTCAACGGCGTTCAATATGGAGGGCGTGGTGCAGCCGAGACCCCTGAGCAGGCGAAGAAAAAGCGCCACCCCGAAGTGGATTTGAAACACGGCGACCAGATTCAGGTGGGCCAGACCGTGTTCATCGTTTTGATTAAGGGACGGCGTAACGTCAAGCCCGTGCACTGTCAGAAGTGTGGGAAGGATGTCTCGCAAGAGGCCGGACATGGCCAGGGCGACTACGTTTGCGCGGCGTGCCGGGCCAAAGCGCAAAACGATCCCCTGTCGTTGTTGCAGAACATGGCGAAAGGGCTGAAAAAAGATGCCCACGCCGTCATTCCGACCATTCCCGGCTACGAAATTGGCAAAAAGATCGGCGAGGGCGGAATGGGCGGTGTGTATATGGCCCGCCGGAAGCGCGACGGACGGGTAGCCGCACTCAAGATCATGTTGCCGAAGATTGCCGTCGACGAGCGCTCGCGCGAAGCATTCCTGCGAGAAACAAACACCTTGCGCGAATTGCGCCACCCCAATATTGTGAGGTTATACGAAAACGGATGCGCCGGCACGGCCTTCTATTTCATCATGGATTATTGCCGGCGCGGCAGCATAGTGGCATTTCAGGAACAACACGGCGAGAAACTCAGCCTGGCGGCGGCAGCCCCAATTATGCTGCAGACACTCGAGGGGCTTGCCTACGCTCACGACCGCAATTTCGTCCATCGCGACCTGAAACCGCACAATCTGCTTCTCGACGGTTCGCGCGGCAAGAAGACCGTTAAGATTGGCGACTTCGGCCTGGCCAAGAATTTCGCCAAAGCCGGCTACAGCGGCATGACGGCTACCGGGACCTACAGCGGCACCTTTCACTTCATGCCACGCGAACAGTTGGTCAATTTCAAATACATCAATCCGGCGAGCGACGTTTGGAGCATCGCGGCCACCTTTTATTTCATGCTGACCGGGGCTATGCCGCGCGATTGCCGGCCGGAGCAAGACCCCATGCAGGTCGTGCTGCAGGAAGAAGCGGTGCCGGTGCGCGAACGCGACCCTTCGGTGCCCGAGCCCGTCGGAGACGTCATTGACCGGGCACTTCTTGCCGACACGGGCGAACGCTACGCTTCGGCGGGCCCGTTTAAGGAAGCCCTCGAAAGCGCACTGTCCAAAGCAGGCCAAACCTAGGGGGCGAGACGCGATGAGCACTGCATACAGATTGCGGCTTCAAATCGCTGATGCGAAGGATGAAGTGAGCGGCAAGTGGTGCACGGAGAGGAGTTATCACCGTGTTGTGTGAACATTGTGGCAAAGCACTGCCGCCCGAAGCGGCGTTTTGTCCGTATTGCGGCGAGAGAATAGCCGCGGTAGGGGAGCCACGGGACTCAATGCCTTCCGGCAGCGGTCGGAATAACCAGCATGCTTCCAAGGACAAAACCGTGGAGGCTAAGGGAACCCCCCCCGTCAAATCTCGCCGATTTGCACGCCCTTGTGCTTGACACGGATGGAATGGGGGATACGTTCATACCGGCAGCGCAGGCCGAGTCGCTTGCCGCGCCCACACCCGCTCCCGTGCGTGGTGTTTACAAACCGTCCCTGGTTGTCTCGGCTACGGGGGATGGCGACTACTGCACCATCGGCGAGGCCTTGGACCACGCGGAGCCTGAGGCATGTATTTCAGTGCGGCCCGGGCGTTACACCGAAGCGCTGGTGATCACAAAGCCGGTCGAGATCGTCGCGGAAGGCAGCCCCGGTGATGTGACGGTCGAAAGTGCCGGCGAGCATACCGTGCTGCTGTGGGCCGATCGCGCCGCGTTGCGCGGTTTGACGCTTCGCGCCTCGTCATCCGGCGGGGAAACTCCATCCGTGGTCAATATACCGCAGGGACGATTGGAGTGCGAGGGATGCGACCTTTCGGCCGAGGGTCTTGTCTGCATAGCGGTGCACGGAAACGGCGCCGAGGCGTCATTGCTGCGTTGCACGGTCCATGACGCCGCCTCGGGCGTATTTGTGTACGATGGCGGTTGCGCCACCCTCGAGGAATGCGACCTTTTCGGAAACGCACTTGCCGCCATTGGCGTGAGTCGTGGTGGCAAGGTGGAACTCATGCGTTGCCGACTCCACGATAACCGGTCCGTCGCCCTCCACTTTCAAAATGCCGGCGGTACAGTCACGATGTGCGAGTTCCGCGGCAATTCCGATGTGAGTATCGCCATTACCGGCGGCGCCTCGAGTCCCGTACTTCGAAAATGCACCATCCACGACGGAGGCGCCCAGGGGATACTCATTTCGGACAGCGCTTCCCCGACGGTCGAGGATTGCGAGGTTTACGCAAATGCTTCGGGGGGGATAGCGATTCGTGCGGAGGCGGCGCCCCTCATTCGCGCCTGCGTTATCCGCGACAATCCGCATGCGGGTATCCAAGTGCTCGAGGGGAGCAAAGGTACCATCGAAGACTGCGATATTTCCCGCAACAAGCTGGCGGGGATCGCTCTCAGCGAAGCCGCCGATCCGGAAATCTCCCGCTGCAGGATTCATCATGGAAAAGCCAGTGGCGTGTATATCTTTGGCGGCGCACGCGGAACCTTTGCCGATTGCGATATCTTTGAAAATAGTCTGGAAGGCATCCGAGTGTGTGAGCAAAGCAACCCCTCCGTTCGCAATTGTAGGATTCGCCGGGCGGCCTCTGACGGAATCCTGGTGTACACGGGCGGGAACGGCCTATTCGAAAACTGCCTCATCACCGATAACGCACGCGCCGGTGTGAGCATCCGCGAAAAAGGCAATCCCTTGCTCCGACGGTGCACCATTCAAGGAAACCGCCACGAAGCAATTCACATGTACGAATCCGCGGCGGCGATTGTGGATGGATGCGAACTAACGAACAACACCCGTAGTTCGTGGAATGTTTCTCCGGATTGCCGCCTGGAACGCACTGGAAATGCCGAAGACTGACCCCGGCCTGACGGAATTGCCTCAATTCCCAAAAAGCTTCTTACCCCATGCCGCACTTGCGTCTACCAAACGCAATGTGTCATAAGAGCGGGGCGCGATTAATGTGCCGGGGGTCGGCGGGATGGCCGGTATGGAGACTGGGTTTTTCGCCGGTGTTTTAAATACTCTACGTGCGAACGGAAGGCGGATTCGTGCAGTACTTAAACACGATTGATTACATCTCTATCGCGGCCTATGTGGGACTCGTGGTCTTGGTGGGGTACTTGCTATGGCGAAAGGCGGCGGGCAGCCTCGAAGACTACTTTCTGGGCGGGCGCAACCTCCCGTGGTACTTGCTCGGGACATCGGGCATGGCGCAGTGGTTCGATGTCACAGGCACGATGATCATTTGCTCGTTTCTCTACATGATCGGGCCGCGGGGCCTTTTCATCGAGTTTCGCGGCGGGGCCGTACTGGTATTGGCGTTCATGCTCTGCTTTACCGGCAAATGGCACCGTCGGTCCGGCTGTATTACGGGCGCGGAATGGATGGTCTTTCGGTTCGGCAAAGGCGCCGACGCCGAGGCCGCGCGGGTGTTGACAGCCGCCGTCAACTTGATCATGACCATCGGCATGATCGCGTATCTGGTTCGCGGCACGGGGTTGTTCCTATCCATGTTCTTCCCCTTCACGCCCAGTGTTTGCGCCGGGGCGCTGCTCGTTATCGCCAGTGTGTATACCATGTTCTCCGGTTTCTACGGCGTGGTCTTTACCGATTTATTGCAAGGCGTGGTCATCTTCGTATCGGCGCTGGTTATCGGCATTGCCGCCTTTGCCATGATTCCCGACATCGGCACGCTTGCCGAAACGGCCGAGAAAATCACGGGTAACGCCAACTGGACCGATTCGCTGCCGGCATGGAAAGTGTCGATGCCCAAGGGGTACGAGCCCTACCGGCTTCTCATGGTCTTCGCCATGTTTTACCTGGTACGCAACATTATCGGCGGATTGGGCTCGGGGGCGGAGCCGAAGTATTTCGGTGCGCGCAGTGACCGAGACTGCGGCAAACTGTCGATACTCGTGAGCTGGCTCATCATGATCCGGTGGCCGATGATGATGGGGCTCGCCGTCCTCGGGATATTCATGGTCGAGCGCCTCTATCCCGACCCGGCCGTCATCGTGCAAGCCACGGAACTCATAAAGCAATTCTACCCGGCGGTTACCTCGGGCGCCTGGCATGACCTGACCACCGAGATCATGAATCGACCCGCCGAGTATCCGGAGGCGCTTATCGAGGGCCTGCGGAGCATTCTGGGCGAGGATTGGGCGAGCAAACTGCCGCTCGTCGGATATCAGGGCACCATCAATGCCGAACGCATTCTACCCGCCGTGATCCTCGATTGGATTCCCATGGGGGTGCGGGGCATCGTATTGGTTTCCATCGTGGCGGCGTCCATGTCCACCTTCGACAGTTCCCTGAATATGGCCTCCGGCTTCTTCGTGCGCGATATCTACCAGCGCTGGTTGCGCCCGCGCGCCGCCAACCGCGAACTTATCTTCGCCTCGTACACGACGACCATTACCCTTGCGGTAGTTGGGTACCTGATGGGGGTGGGCGCCGAAAACATCAACGATATTTGGGGGTGGATTATTATGGGCCTCGGCACGGGTATGCTCGTGCCGAACGTGTTGCGCTTGTACTGGTGGCGCATGAACGGCTGGGGGGTGGCCATCGGCCTGGGCGTCGGTGGCACGGGGGCAATTGTACAACGCTTATTGTGGCCCGATCTCGACGAGCGTCTCCAGTTTGCCCTTATGGCGTCGATTCCCCTGGCCGCCACGATCGTGGGCTGCATGCTTACACGGCCCACCCCGCCCGATGTGCTCGAGGTCTTTTATCGCAAGACACGTCCCTTTGGCTTGTGGGGGCCTGTCAAGGCGAAGCTGCCGCGCGAAGAGCAGGAATACATCACACGGGAGAATCGTAACGACATCATTTCCGTCCCCTTCGCCCTGGTATACCAGGTTTGTCTCTTTATGCTACCCATGCAACTCGTAATCCACGCTTACTCTTCCTTCTGGCAGACACTTCCGGTTTTTCTCATCGCCGTCGGGTAGCCGAACGAGGGACTGTCAGGGACATCGATGGAATCCCGGAGGAAGTCCGACGGGTTTTCG
>JAWODE010000156.1:0-5358 GCA_046483455.1 Candidatus Hydrogenedentota bacterium
CGAACGGCCGCTCTTTCCTGCATCACCAACACGTGCTTCCAGTCCCAACGCCTGACGCACGAGGAAGTGCTGCGTACGGCACAACACACGTCCTCGAAACTCCGCGGGCTGCTGCGCCGCGTTTTGCCGATGTTCGCAAAGAAACAACAAGGGTAGATAGCCCGCGAATACGCCCTTCGCCCGGCGTGTCAGGGGTTCAGGTCATTCTTCGGCACCTGCTTCGCCTTTGGTTGACAAGCGGCCCGCCGTATCCTCTCCCGTAATGGGTTTCTTGGGGTCGTACAGGGAGATATCAGAGGTATCCGCCGGTTCCCAGGGCTGGACTCCGTCAGTCCGCCGGCCTTCATTTGGAGGGGCCGCCGGATCGGAAAATACAAGAGCGGCATAGCTCACCGATGAGCCCTCTTCCTCCATTTCGTGGGCGTTCGTCTCGTAATTGAGCAGATAGCCTTCAACCCGGGATGGAAGTAGCGCGATCAGTATAGCCAGGGGGGCGGCGCCATCGATGGGATTCCGGGTTTTCTCGAGATAATCCAGAAAACCCTCCAAGTCGCGATTGAGGACATAGTGCAAGGCCTGTTTATCGAGCCATTCAATACCCTCGGCGTCATCCTGCGTAAACGGCGTATACCCGTAACGCTCGCCGTAATAGGTAAGATTTGAGCTCACGACAATAAGGGTGCGCTCGTCTACAATACGTTCAAGAACGCCTGCAATGGATTTGACCGCACTGCCGCGGATGCGGCCCTTGCTGTCCCTCAGGTCGCCCACGACAATAGGCACCAGTTCAAAGTTTCCCAACTGAACCTGAAGAAACGGCAAAAGGATTTCGATTCCGTGTTCCGTTTCATGAATGGCGAGACGTTTGCCGCGCCCCTTCCCGGCATCGCGATACAAAACGGTTTGCGTCTGGATAAGAGACGACCAAGCCGCTCTCTTGCAGGCGCCGCCATCAAGAGGCACAAGGCCCAAAGGAGTCGCATAATACTCAACCATGGGAATCGAACACCCCGGAAACCGGGCATTATGAGAAGCAGTTAGCATAATGACGCGGTCATACTGGCCCGTCTCGAGTGGCTTGAAAGCATGGGCGGCTACGCTGCCGGAATTCTGATACCCCCCATTGGGCGCGACGCAGGCCAGTATTCGCCCACGCACCGGCATGGGTAACTCGGCTTCGTTTATGTATTGTTCGCATGCCGTGCGCAGGGCTTCAGCGGTCGCCGGGTACCAGAACCCGCGAAAGAGAGGCAATCGCACCTGGCTGACCTCCGCCGCCAAAACAACTACTCCGGCAAGGCAGACAACAAGCACGCAGATCGTTTGAAAGAATCGCTCTGTTCTTTTCATCTCCACTCTCCCGCTTCTCATACGGATTTCACAAAGCGCGCAATTTGCTCCGCGCGCCGGCGGTGCGTGTGTTCCTCGAGAACGCGCTTGCGAGCATGTTCGCCCATGGCCTTACGGGTCCCTTCATCATTCAGAAGGGACGTGTACACGTCAACTGCCTCTTCAGTGGTCTCGACTACCTCGAGATCGGTTCCGATGTCGAACCACGTTTCCAATCCCGCGTAGGGATTGCTCACAATGCAGCAGCCCATGGCCGCGAGCTCAAAGGGCCGCATGCTGGATGACGCGAAGACCGTAGCATGAGCCTGCCGCGTGATATTAAGGTTAATGCGGCTGCTGCAGCAAAACCGGCGGAACACATTGAACGGCACGTCGCCGACGGCGCGCGTGTTTCCCAGTTCCGGCCCGAATCCCGCACCGCCAAGTTCGAAACTGTGGCCGGGCATGCGGCGACTAGGCTCGAAGAGCATCGCATCCATCCAGGTCTCGCGGTATTCCTGGCCGAAACCGTAAAAAAAGACATCGCGTTCGTATTCGACAGCAAGGGGCGCACAAAGAGCCGGGTCCACCCCCCAGTGAACGGTCTCGACAAGCTTTGCCCCCATTTCCTGGAGTTTTTCCGCGCCCCCCACTGAATTGCAGAGGAATCCATCGTATTCGGAGAGATCGGCGTCCTCATAAATTTTGAATCCCGAAGCGAATCCACCGAATTCCGGAAGGCTGGCGGGGACATCGCCGTCGAAATAAAAAATGGGGACGTTCCAGCGATCGCGCAGCCGCGTCGGCATTCCCGAGAAATGATTCAAGGGGGCGGTGAACAGAATAACAGCGTCGACCTGCTTTTCTTTCTCGAAAATTTCGTTCAGACGATTCTCCCAGCGGGGTTGGACCCACGATTCGATAAGGGTGCGCGAGACGCCGCCTACCCCCCCTTGCGTATCCCCCACACGTTGCCTGAAAAAACTGTATATTTTGCCTTCAAGCTCGCAAGGGTTGGGATAAACGCGCCACCACGGCGTTTCGATGGCTTTGCCTTGGTATGGCACGGCAATGACGTCATGGCCTAGTTCATACAATCCTTTGAAGAACTGCCACCACGCGGGCGTGCAGCCGTATCGATAGCCCAAATCCAAAGCGCTGCAGATGCACAGCAGTTTCAACGTCGCTCGCTCCCTTTTTCTGGGAAAAACCGGCCCCTCTATGGCCTCCAGTGTAGCAGAAAAAGCACAAGACCCCACAGCACGGCACAGCACGCAAGGAACCGGAGTAACACAAAAGACTTAGACGACGAAAAAACCTTTGGACGGAACCAAAGCCGCCTATCTGCGCGAGGGCAAGTCTTTGTCTTTCCATCCCGTGAGCCAATCGAGCGGGATGCGGGCGAAAGTGATGGTTTCGTAGGCGCTTTTCTGACCTTTTTCGTACAGGAGTCCGATATTGCCATCGGGCAATACGCACAGATCGGAATAGGCCGAGGGCCCCCAATGAATGCATTGGCCGGCGGCCCAAGTTTGGGCCTCATCGTAACTCACGCGCAGGGTCATCTGCACCCGCTGTGGATTCGCTGGGTTCGAGAACAGGATGCGGCTCTTGCCGTCGTCCCCGCTCGAGCTCAAACGCAACACGCTTGCCTGACAGACCGGTTCAACCAATGTTTCGTCGAACAGAATATCGCTCCACGACTCCCCTTCGTCGTCACTCCAGGCAATAGCGCGCCGGTGCTTCCCGTGATAGCTCCGCATGTTGAGGTAAACACGGCCATCTTCGAGTTGCACTGCGGTACATTCGTCCGTATTGGGAGCCAATACGCCGCCCAATTGCCACCTTTGGCCGTGGTCATCGGAATAGATTACGTGGGAATATTTATAGTCATCGCTCGTGATACGGTGGTCGCAGGGTATCAAAAGCCGCCCGCTCTCAAGCTGGATACCGTGCACGGGCCCCGTGGCGTACCACGTCCAATCGTCGGGTTTGACGTCCTTGGTAATTTCCCGGGGCTTGGCCCATGTTTGGCCGTCGTCGGTGCTGTGGGTCACAAACACACGATCATTGTCCCGGCAGAAGGGGAGCCAGATGGTCCCGGTCTCGCGGTCCTGTACCGGCGCGGGATTGCCGATGGTATGTTCGCCGTCGTCCCAAATTTTTTGCATGGGTCCCCAGGTTTTTCCGCTGTTGGTACTACGCCGCAGCATCAAGTCGATGTCCCCGTGGTCGGAACCGCTGTTCTTGCGCCCTTCACAGAAAGCAAGCACGGTGTCATCTTGCGTGACCAGTACCGCGGGGATGCGATAGGTGTGGTAACCTTCCTGTCCGCCGGCATACACGGCCTGCTCGTCGAGGGTGAAGGCTCCTTTCCTGTCGATGTCGTCCATGTTAAATCGCACGCTGATGACGGAGTTTTTCTCCCCCGCCACGAGTTCCGCGTACGTCGTGGCAACGAACGTGCCGTCGGGCAGCAATTCCAGACCGGCATAGCCGAGATCAAACTTCTTCGGGGGCGCCAGGAGCCGCACGCGGTATTGCCCCTCCCGCAAATTCACCATATCGTCGTAAGTGCCCACCCACGCCACGAAATCGCCGCGCGTGGGGCTGTCGAGGGCCGTATCGCGAAAGGTTATCACCAGGCGGCCATCGGGGGCATAACGCGGCATGTGACGGTCGCCTGTGAGACTCGCCGGCACCTCGACCAGCTCGCTCCATGTTTCGCCCTCATCATCGCTGGTCATGAGGAGCGAATTGTAGCGCCGGGAGTTCTCGCGCATGACCGAGGCCAGCTGTTTGCCGTCGGGCGAACGAATCAGGGCCGGTTCACACGGATCGGCGCCGAGTTTCTCCCCCACTTTGCGCTCGGGCCCCCAAGTCAAGCCGCCGTCCTCAGAAATGCTCTGCCAAATCGTGAGGGGCGAGCGGTCCTGTTCGCTGAATCCCCGGTGGTAGTGGATAAGGAGGCGGTCGCCTTCGATAGGCATGACCGTGATGGGCGCGACTACACAATGTAGTCCATTGGGCTCGAATGGGGTCCATGTTTTGCCCTCATCCTCCGAATACGATTGGCGCATTTCGCCGTTGCCTTCGAAGACGAACAGGCGCGCAACGCCCTTCGGGTCCACCAACCGGTGAATGCAGGGGCAGTTTGTCGCCGTAACCCAGTTTTCGGGTACGGGCAGGCGTTCGCTCCACGTCAGGCCGGCGTCGGTGCTCTTCTTCAACACCGCTGAGGGACCGCCGTGGCCAAGAGGGTACGTTACAAAGATCGTCTTGCCGTCGGGCATCAACAGGGTCGTTGGATGACCAAGATACTGCCCAGGTATCGATTCCACGATGACTTGGCGCCACGTCTCGAAGGCCATGTCCAGCGTGGGGATGGAATACGACGTGGGCTGCGTGCGCAACGGAAATACGTTCGTCTCCGCGGCACGGACCGAGAAATCGTAGATGCGCATGAGGCTCCGCCAGGGGCGGAAGGCCACGGTCCCGAAATCCCGGCCGGAGTACTCGATGGAATGCACCGTCTTACCGTCTATCTCGAAACGCACGCGGTTGCCTTCACGAATGACGTCGAAATCGAAGGGTTCCCCCGCCTTAATAAGGCCTGCACTGTCATCAATATGAATGGTCTTCGGGCCAAACAACGGCCCCTGCACGAATAGCCGATTGTTGCCCCCATCGAATCCGAAATGGCTGCGCTCGTTGATCATGAAGCTCGCGGCGGTGTGCTCCACGTTCATCAAAGCCATGCGGGCATGGATGTGAAAATCGCCGGGGCCGATCGAGCAGTCGGCGTAGAGGTAGTCGTGCTTCATCGCGCCCTTCAAGTGGACGAATCCATCGCCGGGAACCCACTCGCGCGCTGTATAGCGGACGGCCATCGGCTCGCCCTTGTGCACGAAATCAAGGGCACCCTCTTCTGGCGCGCCCGAAATGAGTCCAGCGCAGGCGATAACGAAAACCATCGTGTTCATGAATACCCCCTTGGGAAATAGCCCTGAGTGATCTCGATGGCTGACT
>JAWODE010000521.1:0-2902 GCA_046483455.1 Candidatus Hydrogenedentota bacterium
GCTCCGCAAAGAAATGGACGAACACCCCGAATTGGTCCTACATTTGGGCATAGACTCTTCAAGAACAAAAATGGCGAACGCCGCTGCAGCTTGATAATGTAGAAACTCCAGCGGTTTGCTACGCAAACCGCATGGGCAGTCCCTGTTTTTCGCTTGATTCAACTGATTCAAGGGCTTTTTTCGAGGGGGCCTCTGTCTCTTTTTATTCCAGACATATTGGTCATGCAATGGGCGAAATTGGACCAAGCCATGGTTAGAATTTAATCACCCATTGTGGAGGTCATGGCGGATTTCCCGTCGATGCCGTCTATCGCATCTGCAAGCCGGCCAGGGAGTGTGGCTTTTTCGAGACGGGGTTTTCCGCCTTGAGCCAGGCCGCTTTGCCGTTGTGGGGGACGAGAGGGAATGAGGGAGCATCGTACCATTTCTGGCGTAGGACCATGTCGAGCTTATCGCGCACGGGGAACCCTTCGGTGAACATTTCTTGGAGGTAGCTGCGTTCGGGTTCCCAATGGGTTAGCGAGCGGTAATAGGCTTGCCGGCGGTAAGCCTCTTTCATGGGCACCTCGGCGCCATCGGGCAGGGGGGTATTCCCGGCCACGGCGGAACGAGCTTCGATGCTTCCCAGCGGCGCGCCCCACCGCAGTTCCGGCGGATGATTGGGGTCGAAGGACAGGTCAAACAAGCGTTTCTCGATATCGAGAAGCGAGAGGCGCACGGGTCGGCCCGCGGAATTGGTGTACTCGAATGTCGCATGGGCGAAAATGCGGTTTTTAGCTCGAAGCAGGGCTTGGGCGAGATCGGCGTGGGTCCAGATCGCATGTTTGTTCAGCCCGCGGAGGAGCACGTCTTCGGCCGAGAGATCAAACCACGCGATGGCATTGTCGAGGTTGTCGGCCAGGGCGAAGTACCTGGCCCGCCACTCGGTGTCCATGAAGGCGGTGGCATATTGGGCCCAGCGTCCCCCGCTCGTATAGACATTGCGGGAGGGATGGTCTGCGGGAAAGGGTATGGGACCGTTCGAGTTCACTTCTCGCCACGCCGCCTGGACGCGCCGTTCTCGTTCCTCGAGCATGGCCAGCATTTCGCGGGCGAAGGCGTTGATGTCGGCAACCGGATTCACACGGTTGGCGCTGCGTAGTCGAAAACGGATGAACTGATGAAAGCTGTCAACGGAAACGTTGCTTTCGATGATGCGTCCGTTGGCGATCAGTTGCGCGAGGAGGTCATATTGTTCGGTGGAGAACCCGAACTCTTTCATCTCTTCGTCGGTACGGCGCCGCACCCGGATGATTGCGCCGGTCTCGTCGACCTCGGCGATGGGCCAGCGGTACATGCGGAAACCGTGGTAGCACCCTTCGTACGGACGCCCCTGCGCATGCGAGCGTTTCGGTGTTATCCCGGACACGGAATTGAACCCGTTATATGCGTAGATGTCGCGTGAGGCGGCGGTGGTGGCGTCGAGAAACCGGGGCTCGCCGTAGGGCGTGACGTCCGCGAGGATCAGCACATGGCCGTCCAGATAAAACAAACATCCGGGGATGAGATAGTCGGGGGAAATGGCAACCGGAAGCGTGTCGGAGAATTCCGAGCGGTCGCGGTTCAACTCGACCCGGTAATTGCCGGTACACGTCCCGACGAGCGCGTCACGAATGAACGCGCCCACGGAAGGGTATTGGAATGAGTTTACTTCGCCAACAGGGATGGTGTAGTCGGCCGTGCGGACATCGGTCCCATCGCCGGACCGCACATAGCTGACCACCCAGGGCAGTCCGCGCCGGTAGGCGTAGTATGTACTGAGGGATACGCTGAGCTTGTGGCAGTCCACGATGTTATGCATGACGCGAATGGTGCCGCGATCGAGTTGGGGGTTGCATCCCTCGCCCGCAAACTCGGGGTCAAGCAATCGATTCATCTCGGGGTCGGTAAGGACGCGCTCGAGCCGGGCGAGGCGCTGCTCCTGGGTCCCCGTGGTCTTTGCTTTATAGATGTGCTGAATCCATTGGGCGTAATGGCGGACCTCCTCGAGGGTCCATTGCCGCCTGATCGGCCAGGCGCCCCGGTTTGAATGGATGGACGGCGGGTTCGGGTCTGCCGCGAGGGCGGTGGTAGATACCAGCACAAGAAATGCGCAGCCTGCGAGCAGGGCGCGTTGCTGAATACCAGGACACGCCGTTGCCAGTGTCGAATGATTCATAGGTATGGCCCCCCTATCGGCGCTGCCGGGTGCGGCGCCTGTTGGAGTCCGACTTTGAATCTCCCGCGGGTTTTCCTTCTTCTGCCGGAGCGTTTTTAAAAGTCCATTGTGCATCGCCGACAGGGTACTCTGTGTCGGCGGTGTATTCGAGTCGTGGACGCGTCGCGGGAACCAGCGGCGGCACATCCACCGGTTGTGTTTCCTCTGGAGGGGCTTCCTCTTCGGCGACAACGGTTGGCGTGTCGTCTATCCATTTTCCGACTTGCGCATCGAGCTTGTCGCGGATGGGATAGCCGCTTGTGAACATGCCGCGCAGGCAGCTCATCTCCGTTTCGCGCTGGCCCAACGAGCGGTAAAAGGCCTGCCAGCGATAGGCATCGTCCATAGCGACCTTGGCGCCATCGGGAACGGGCGTCCAGGTTTGCGGTGCCGAGGCGCGTTCCTCGCTTCCCGGGGGTGCGCCCCAGCGCAATTCCGGCGGATGGTTCGGGTCGAACGACAGGTCATACAGCCGCTCCTCGATATCGAGAAGCGTCAAAGGGACCTTTTCGCCTTTCGAGTTTGTGTATTCCATGCTGTGCTCCGCGAAGATACGGTTTTTTTCGGCGATAAGAGCTTCCGCGAGGTCGGATTGGTTTTCGATATTGTACTCCTCCAATCCCTCGAGGTACACGAACGACGGAACGAGACCGTAAAGGCGGATGG
>JAWODE010000566.1:0-5354 GCA_046483455.1 Candidatus Hydrogenedentota bacterium
CGCTCTGAACCGAGTATTTTCGAGGTAGACCCCGGCATTAAAATATTCGCTGTGTGAGACACAAGGCGGACCACTAAGATCAGTGTGGAACGTTCTTGTCTACGGAAAACGGGCTCTTCGTTGGCGTTTACACCGAGGGGACGATTCAGTTTTCCCGATGCTTTACCCAAGCAAGGCCCGGGAAAACCTGCCCCGGGAAAACTGGCCCGGGAAAACAAGGCCCGGGAAAACAAGGCCCGGGGCCCGGTGAAAGCTGTGAAATATCGGAGTTAAAGCAGCTATACTGACCGTGTCTACGAAAAGATCGTCCGTGGGCTCGTAACTGCGTCCGATGGGGGAACGTGCATGTCTTTTGAACAAATGAATTACGCGGATGTTCTGGTTCTTGTAGGATATCTGGTGGGCATTGTTGTGCTGGGTTGTTGGTCCGGGCTTCGCCAGAAGGGTAAGGGGGGCGAAGGGGGATATTTTCTGGCGGGCCGCAGCCTGCGTTGGCCGGTCATAGGCCTGGCCCTTTTTGCCACCAATATTTCCACCGTTCACCTGGTCAGCCTGGCTCAGGAAGGCTATCTTAACGGGTTGGCGTACGGCAATTTTGAGTGGATGGCCGCGTTCACCCTCATCGCGCTCTCGTTGTTTTTCGCTCCCTTCTATATCCGATCGGGGGTTGCCACCCTGCCCGATTTTCTGGAGAAGCGCTACAGCCGCGCTAGCCGCGACTGGTTATCGCTGATGTCTATCGCGGCGGCGATTTTCATCCACATCGGATTCAGTATTTATGCGGGTGCAGTAGTTCTGGAAGGGTTGTTTGGTATCAACAAGATGGCGAGCATTGTCGCGGTTTCGCTTATCACCGGACTCTACACCATTATAGGGGGGCTGATGGCGGTGGTGGTCACCGAATCCGTGCAGACCGTTATCCTTTTGGTGGGGGCCGCGATCCTCACGGTGATGGCATACACCCGTGTGGGCGGATGGGAAGGCATGACGGCCGTCATCGAGGCACGCCAGTTTACGGTGCTGCGCGGTGCGGACGATCCCTCCGGCCTGCCATGGTATTCCGTGTTCTTGGGGTACCCCATTATCGGCATCTGGTATTGGTGCACGGACCAAACCATTGTACAACGCGTGTTGGGCGCAAGAGATGAAACCCACGCGCGGTTGGGGCCTTTATTTGCAGGTTTCATCAAGATTCTGCCCGTGTTCATCTTCGTATTGCCCGGGTTGATGTGCGCCGCGCTGATAAAACAAGGGGCATTGCCCGACACCCTGGAAGATTCCGAGCAGGTCTATGCGTTTATGGTTGGTCAGCTTTTGCCGGCAGGCTTGCGGGGTCTTGTTGCGGCTGCGTTACTGGCCGCCTTGATGAGTACCGTTGCGGGCGCTTTGAATTCCGCCGCGACTCTTTTTTCGCACGACCTTTACAAGCGCTTTTTCCCGGCGACTTCGGAACGCGGCCTCGTGCGCGTAGGGCGCATTACCACGTTCGCGGGCATGTTGCTCGCGGTGGCGTGGTCGCCGTTCCTGGGACGTTTCCCGTCAATATTTCAGGGAATCAACGCCGCGATTTCCTACATTGCACCGCCCATCACGGTGGTGTTCCTCTTCGGGGTATTCTGGAAGAAGGCATCGTCGCGCGGGGCGATTGTAACATTGATAACGGGCTCGGCCCTGGGTCTGCTTGTCTTTTTTCTTGATTGGTTCAAGGCGTATACCGGCTGGGGAGTGCCTTTCCTGATGGCGGGATTCTATCTGGCGGTGATTTGTGCCGTTGTGCACGTGGGTGTCTCGTTGTTGTTTCCCGACCCGCCGTCGCCGCAGCGCGAACAGTTGGTGTGGGCAAGCCCGCTTGCGCCGTTCCGTACGGAAGCAGGCAAGAGTCTTATACCGAATGTCGTCGCGGCCACGCTGTTCTTCGTCATGGTCGCGCTGTATATGGTATTTGGCTGAGACCCTTCGCAATCGACATAGGGCAACACAGAAAGGAGTTCCCGCCATGCAATTTCGGAGATTTGTTTTGGTCGCGCTCGCGGTGGGGGTCGCACTAGGCTGTCAGCATGCCGGGCCGCGCAACGACCCCAACGTGCAGCGCTATGGCAGCGTCATCGGACTCAAAGCAGACAAGATCGACTATTACAAGAAGTTGCACGCGAATGCCTGGCCCGGGGTCCTCGAAACGATCACGGAGTGCAACATCCGCAACTTTTCGATTTACCTGCACCAACTCGACGATGGAAAGTACTATCTCTTCAGTTATTACGAATATGTGGGCGATGATTACGAAGCCGACATGGAAAAGATGGCCGCTGATCCGATTACGCAGAAATGGTGGCAGGAAACCGAGCCCTGCCAATTCCCGGTCAAGAACCGCGCCGAAGGCGAGTGGTGGGCGGCTATGGAAGAGGTATTTCATTGGCCATAAACCGCCATCGGAAGGTGTAGTAGATTTTTTAAGGAAGTAAGCCCCGGATGATTCTCCCAGCCGGCATTTTGCTCGTTACCTGGGCGGGCTCGCCTTCCGCTCGAGACCCGCTTCGCTTTTTCGCGGAACTGGCCGAAACATTGGGAAAAGGTAAAAAGCCGGTCCGGGGCAACTCGACGGGCAGGGCAATCGCGCTTAATTCGCCCCGCAAGAATGGTTATTGTTGTACGGGTGACTTGTATTGTAGCTAACGCGGATATTTCACAGCCTTGGGTCGGCGAACCTGTGCTGCCTTGGGTAGCACAGGTTGCATGAACACGTTGCGCGTGCTTCAACGGTCCACCAGGCTGTGAATATCCCAGACTATGTGATCGCGTAAAGCGTCCGATGCGTTCTCCGTAAATTCAAGGTGGCGCGTTTTCTCACAACACAGGTGAACCTGAGTTGTGAGAAATGCGCGCTAACTCATTTCATGTGCATTCTTAACTTTGGTGTGGGACCGGCGCCCTCGCCGGTCATCTATCTGACCAACCGCCGGGGGAGGCGGTCCTACACCCGATCGGGCTTTTGGCAGAGCGATAGCTTCGCATTGAGAGACCGGTCTTACAGACTGAGACACAGTCCAGAGGAGCAACCGATATCCAAAACCTAAGGATTGACCCGAGGTTTTAGTGCGATTGCCCTGGCTGGCGGGGGATTGGCCTCAGTGCGACGCTCCCCGTAGAATAATGTGCAGGGGAAACTTAGACTCAGAGCCACAATAATCAACGCGGAGAAATAACGCCGTGCTTGTAAGCATTCACCAGCCGCATTATCTGCCGTGGTTGCGCTATTTCGAGAAGATTGCGCGCGCGGATGTATTCATCCTGCTCGACACGGTCGAGTTCACCAAGAACGGCTGGCAGAACCGCAATAAAATCAAGACGCCCAATGGCCCTGCGCTCCTTACGGTGCCCGTGCACGCACACCAAGACAGCATCCTTCGCGATGTGACCATTGATAACCGGCAACCGTGGCGGAGCAAGCATCGGCGCACCCTCGAGCAGAGCTACGGCAAGGCCCCATACTATGGAGACCATGAGGCGTTTCTGGACGACGTGTATTCGCAAGAATGGGAGCGCCTGACGGACCTGAACGCGTTTATGCTCGCCCATTTTCTTCGGGCTTTGGGTATCGAAACGCCCTTTGTTTTGGCGTCTACACTGGATGTGTTCGGCACGGGTACCGAACGGCTGATAAATTTGATCCACGCCGTCGGCGGAACGCGCTACTATAGTGGCGCCTATGCCCTCGATACCTATCTCGATGCCGGTCTTCTGCACGAAGCGGGCATAGGATTGGATTTGCAGGAATGGCATGCGCCGGTCTATCCTCAGTTGCATGGGGAGTTCGAGTCCGACTTGTCCATTATCGATTTACTCATGAACCGCGGACCTGATTCATTGAGAGTACTCATGCCATGATGCGCAGGATCGCGCACAGCGCGCCGTCTATCGGCGATGCCGAGGTGCGGGCGGCCGAGCGTGTGTTGCGCTCGGGACACTTGGCCCAGGGGGCCGAAGTGGCCGCGTTCGAGGAAGAATGCGCCGGTGTGGTGGGACGCCGGTACGCCGTGGCTGTAAACAGCGGCACGGCGGCACTTCACCTGGCGTTGGCGGCGCTGGGCATCCAGGATGAGCAACCCGTGGCGATGCCCGCGTATGCCTGCGCGGCCCTCCTGTCGGCCATTCATTTGCATAATGCCCGCCCCTGGCTGTGCGACGTCACCCCAAATCATACGCTCGATGCAAGCGCGCTTCCGGAAGATGCGCGTGCGGCCATTGCGGTGCATCTGTTTGGTGCGCCGGCGGCCATTCCGGCGGGAACATCCGTAGTCGAGGATATCGCGCAGTCCATCGGTGGAGGCACCGGCAGTCATGGGCAGGTGGCGGTGGCGTCCTTTTATGCCACAAAACTTGTGACGACCGGCGAAGGCGGTATGGTATTTACCGACGACGAAGGGCTTGCGGAGTTCGTTCGCGACCGGCGCGATTACGACAACCGCGACGATTTCATTCAGCGGTACAATTACAAAATGACCGATTTGCAGGCGGCCATCGGCCGGGAACAATTGCGGCGGTTGCCGGCATTTATTGCGGCGCGCCGGGCCATCGCGGCGCGGTACAATGAGGCCTTCGCGGGGCTGCCTGTCGACCGGCCCGCCGATGGCACGGAACACGTTTACTTCCGGTATGTCATCGGCGTAGATGAGCGGGAGCGGCTCGAGGGGTTTCTCGGAAAGCGAGGGATCGAAGCCAAACGGCCCGTGTACCGTCCGGCGCACCATTATCTAGGCGGAGACTTTCCGCGCGCGGAACGTGCACACCGCCGCTGCCTCTCGCTGCCCATTTATCCTAAACTTGTCGATACGGACGTGGCTTATGTGATAGAGTCAGTGCAGGCCTTCTGGGGAGTTTGAAGGCACAAGGGGAGACACGGGGGCAATCCTCCGCATGTTTTGTACATGACGCGAGATGTTTGATCACTTACACTACCAACTGCGGCTCTATATTTGGGCGGGCACGATCTCGTTTGTGCTGGCGGCCATCCTGACCCCCCTGCTTATCGTCGTTTTGCGCCGCCTTCACGTGATGGACGATGTGACCGAAGGTAAACTGCACGAACGTCCCGTACCGCGCGGTGGAGGCATCGCGATATTCATTGCATTCGCCGTGGCGGTGCTGCTGCCCAACTACCGCGACCATCCGATGAAGGGCGTCATGCTCGGTGCGTTCATCTGCATGATGGTGGGCGTGGCCGACGACATTCGCGGGGTCCCGGCGGTGCTCAAACTCCTCACGCTGGTGCTTGTCACCATGGTGATGAGCTACTTTGGCGTGCGTGTTACGCTCACCGGCTATGCCGCCGTCGATCTCGCCATCACCCTAGTTTG
>JAWODE010000581.1:0-8014 GCA_046483455.1 Candidatus Hydrogenedentota bacterium
GCTTGACCTGTGGATGTTACGGGCTTTCAGCCCGTTTTCTTGTAGTGATATCGTTTTCCTGGGCCTTCAGCCCAGGTATATTTCGCGCCGTTGGCGCTCCAGAGATGCGTGCAACCGTAGACCTCCGTGCAGTACCGTTTCCAACGGCACCGGCATCGGGGATGTTCCGTCGAGTTATCCGGCGATTTCAGTTCTCTTGGGCCAGGAGAGGGCCCCCGTACACACACTCAGGTCAAAACGCGGCACTCGTGACGAGCATGAACCTGAACGAGACACAATGCGAGCTTGTGGTCCCTTATTCTCGAGAATCTGTTGGGTGCGAAGGCGCCGAATGTCAGGATAGATTTGAACGGACCAATTCCGCCCCTTTTTCGGGCTCGTTCGCATGTTTCCTGACGCATACGTGCCCCCGGTGTGCGTGACCTCCATAGTCGGCCTCGAAAATTTGTCCGGTGTAGGACCGGCGCCCTCGCCGGTCGGCCTTATTTTCATGGTCCACGGGTGAGCCGAACGGTTCTTGGTTCGTTGCCCCTCACTTTGGTTTAGGCCTGTGGCCGCGCTGAACTCTTATGCATCCCTCGATAATTTGCGCACATCTGGGGCGTCGCTCTTCGGCCTCTGAGTGGCACTTTAAGGCGTCCAAATCTCTGCGTAAGCGACTGGATTTGCGCGCCGCCAATGTCCCCGGTGTAGGATGGTGCCCAATGGAAGTGAACGAAGGGAGACGGAAAATGCGTAGCAGAGCGATGGCGTTTATGGCGGGTATTTTTGCGACGACGATTCCCCTGGTCTTTTATTCGACGGTTCTTGCGGCTTCCGAGCCACTCGTGATCGGTACCGAGAAACAGCTTTTTCTTGACGATCGGATAATCGCATCGAGCACCAACGTCGAGCAGGTAATGAATCCACCCTACCAGCCGCCGGAGCCGGTCCTGATAGCCGATGCGCCATGGGAGCGTGCCGAAAATGCGCACATATGGAATAAGGCCACCGTGCGTAAGGAAAATGGGAAAATTCGCCTCTGGTACCACCTCCTTACGTTGCGGGAAGAGACCCTCGGGACGGGGCCTCGGGCAAAAGGCGAGTACGTAGCATATGCGGAGTCCGAGGACGGGATTCATTTCACCAAACCCGAGTTGGGCTTGCACGAATTCGGCGGCACAACGGCCAACAACATCGTGATTCCCAATTGCCGGGGCGTGGCAGCCTGGGTGGACCCCCACGCGCCAGAGGAAGCGCGGTATCGGACGCAGACCAAGGGCGCTGGAGGCCGCCTCGTATTTCACCACAGTCCAGACGGCATCCACTGGGAACAAACGCAAGCCCTGAATATCGGGGACTGCGACACCCAGAGCATCGCGTTCTGGGATGAGACTCTCGGCCGGTATGTCCTCTATACCCGCAAGTGGGTGCGGTTCGAGAACAAAAGCCATAACTACCGCTACCACCGCCGGTTGGAATCGGAGAATCTCGAGGAGTGGGACAAGGAAGTAGCCGTCCTGCGCGCCGATCAGATCGACCTGGCAACTTACGCGACACCGACCGGCCAACCGCCAGTCGACTATTACGGCGCGTGCGTATTCCGTTACCCGGACCCCCGGGGCATGTACATCATGGTCGCTCATGCTTTGTGGCATTGGTTCACGCGCGAGTCCAAAGAAACGCTTGGCACAGATCAGCTTGACGACCGCCTGTGTGCCGGCCGTGATGGCAAAGAGTTCGCGCGTTTGGGCGGAAGACGGCCGTTTTTGCGTCCCGGACCGAGCGGCTTGTGGAATTCCCGGCATGTGTGGGCCGCGCCCGGCCCCATCCAAATGGATAACGAACTCTGGCTCTACTATTGGGGGTCGAATATGGACCATGCCGGCAATATCGACCCCGCCGCCCATGGCCAAATCCGCACCGGTCTTGGACGCGCAATTCTGCGCCTCGATGGATTCGTATCGCTGGACGCGGGATACGAATGGGGCGGGTTTACCACGCCGCCGATGGTGTTCGAAGGGGATTCACTGATGCTCAATGTCGATACCGGCGCAGGCGGGGTGGTATTCGTGGAAATACAAGATGTTGATGGCCAATCCATCGAAGGATTTTCCCGGGATGAAGCGCTTCCGACCTGCGGTAACGATGTGGCGATGCCCGTAATATGGTCCGGCGATGTGGACTTGGGCGCCCTCGCCGGGAAAGTGGTGCGCCTTCGGTTTGCCATGCGCGACTGTAAGTTATACGGGTTTCAGTTCCTACATGCGGCCGAATAGAGTCTAGTGCTGCGGCGTGCGGAGGGAATAACGGGCTCGCGGAAAGCTGTTGTGTTGAATGTGAGCATGGGACCAACAATTCTCGAGGAAGGAGGGACTGCAATGAGAGCCCTGTTTTCAAAATTGCAACGCCGGCCAGTTCCCGCGCTTATTGCGGTTGTGGCGGCGGTCATGGTTCTTAATGCGGCGGCTTTTGCGGCGGACGAGGATTACGAGCCTCAGGAGCTGACCGGGCGAAAGGTCGCGATCCTGGTGGGGGAAGGCTTCCAAGATGCGGAAACGCTGGTCCCCATCGGTTTCTTGGTAAATCGTGGTGCGGCCGTGACAGTGGTTGGCGTCGAGCCCGGTTTTGTCAAGGCCTACAACAGCGACACCTATGCGCGGGTTGAGAAGTCCGTGGATGACGTGAACCCCGAAGATTTTGATGCGGTCGTGATTCCGGGGGGACATTCGCCGGCTTATTTGCGCAAGCACGACAACGCGGTGGCCTTTGCACGTGCCGCGGTAGAACAGGGGAAGGTCACGGCGGCTATCTGCCACGGACCCCAAGTGCTTATCACGGCGGGGGTGCTCGAGGGTAAGAAAACGACCGCTTATAGCGGGGTCGCCGATGAACTGCGAGAGGCCGGCGCCACGTACGAGGACGTGCCCATGATGCAAGACGGAAACATCATCACGTCGCGCGTGCCGAAGGACCTGCCCGTATTTCTGCGTACCATCGAGGAGGCGTTGGCCGATAAGGGCTGAGCCTGCCTAGGGTGTTTGTTGAGCCGCCTTGGCCACAAAGAGACGGGGCTGCTCTGTGTTTTCGCGTCGGGTCAGCCAGTGGGCCTGACCCGCAATCAAGATCTGTGGGACAAGAATTCATCCACGGTGAGGCCAACGTCCTTTGCGATTTGTCGGAGAAGAAGAGGCGAAAGATCGCGGCCGCCGTGAAAAGGAACTGTGGTTGCGCGCCCGTCCTTATGCCGGTATTGCCTGTGAGAACCTCTTTGACGCACCAATTCGAAGCCAAGTGCTCGAAGTATGGCCGCTGCTTCGCGCGGCTTGAGGACAGGATGCCCGGTCATGATTATGGTACCGTGATTGTCTGAAGACCGGCGAACTCGGATTCGAGCGTTGGCTCTCCGTCCTCGAGGAGCATTGTGACGACCTCGTTCAGATTCCGGCGTAGCTCGTCGAGTGTTTCACCTTGACTATGCGCACCGGCAAAACCAGGTATGTACCCGACGTATAAACCCGTGTCAGGACACTTTTCCACTACCGCAGTGAAGGTACGCATTGAATACTTCCTCAACCACACACAATGACCGTTGCCAACACATACATTATACCATCTATTGAAGTGCAGAGGTTTCCACCACCACTTCCAGGGTCTGTCGCGGTCGGGACCACAAATGCGAATGCATGGTAACTGAAACGAAATGAGTTTGTTTCTGGGGCATCTATAATTTCAGCCAATCGCCGCGGACGGGACGGTCGAGGCGGACGTTGGCCTCATCGTCGTTGACGAAGCGCTCACGCGCGGGGTCCCACTCGAGTTTGCGGCCCAGCTGAATGGCAATCAAGCCGATCTGACACATCGACACCGTGTCTCGCCGTCAACAAATCAAGTCATTGGCTCGGATATTTCGCCATAGATTCCAATTGCTTTTGATTGCTGATTGTATAAGGGGCAAACGGAGCTTATGATTTGGTGACCTCTTGAAGCAATTCTTTGGGGGAAATGGTAGGGACGGGAAAACCAGCAAAATCACTCGGATTCCGCGTCAAGACAAAGGAACACCCAGAGCGTTCGGCGCATGTTGCTACAACGGCATCCTCGAAATCGTTACTCTCGCTCCGGGTTGCTTCTTCGAGTATCGAGTGATCGCATGTGGCCGCTGTGAAATTCTTAAGTAGCCAAATTACGGCCTCGCATGCAATTCTCGCACCGCGGTATTTTCTCAAGACATAGTAAAATGTAGTCAACGCGTGTGCAGGAATGAAACCCTCGACATTCTGGTTCAATACCTGATTGACGCACGCTGCCGACATCTTGTAATGGGGCTGGCGATTCTGAAACACATCCAGCAGGATATTTGTGTCAAACATGACCTTCATGTTTTAAGACGGTCCTCTGTGTATTCGGCCCGAACATCTATATCGGACGGAAGTATCCCTGTGAATTTTTCGATATCCGGGTGGAGTGCCTCAGATTGGCTATTATCAAGCACTTCAATGCGCACCGGGGCGCCTTCGGCCAGTTCCGCGGGTTCATCGAACACAATCACGCCGTTCTGGACATGTCCTTTGTAACTCATTATCGTTTCTCCGTGTATCTTCGTGCGTTTACGGCATGCTGAGGGCTGTTTCTATACAATTATAGATGGAGAGGCAGTCGCCTACTCTCCTTTCTTCGTACTCAAGTTTGTCGACACCCCGCAAGTGTAGCGCACCAAGACCGCTCCAGCAAGGCATGTCCACGGATTGGGAATCTTAGAGGTATTCTCTCAACCAGCTCCCACGGATGGGACGGTCGAGGCGGGCGTTGGCCTCATCGTTGTTGACGAAGCGCTCGCGCGCGGGGTCCCACTCGAGTTTGCGGCCCACCTGAATGGCAATCAAGCCGATCTGGCACATCGACACCGTGCGGTGTCCCACCTCGACCGGTTCGAGGGTTTCGGAATGGGTGCGTATGGCGTGAAGAAAATCTTCCTTGTCGGTACGGGTGCCGCTGAGGTCGATGTCGCCCTCTTCTTTCTCGGAACGCAGGATATTCGGATTGCTCGCGCTCACTTCGCCGCGGTATATGGCCCGAATCCATCCCTCTTCGCCGTGAAACTCGACACCGGGACTCTTGCCCATCTCGTAATCAAGGGTCACGCCGTCGGCATAGGTGTAGTGAAGCTGGAATTCGACGATGGTGTCCCACAGCCCTTCCGAAAACGCCCCTGTCCCTTCCACGGTCACCGGCCCGGTGCGATCGGTGCCGTTGGCCCACTGCGCGATGTCATTGAGGTGAGTACCCCAATTCGAGACCATGCCGTTGGTGTAATCCGAGATGCGCAACCATCCCGGGCGGCCCTTGAGGTCTTTTACCGGATGGACCCGTTTTTCGGTGTAGGGTTTTTCGAAAGCGGGTCCGAGCCAGAGGTCATAGTCGAGTTCTTCCGGCACGGGCATTTCGGGGGGCGTGCCGATAGGGTCTGAATCGCCGGGAACGCGAACCTTGATGTGTTTCAATTGGCCGATACGCCCGTTCCGCACGCACTCGACGGCCCTCCACATTTCAGGAAGCGACCGAAACTCGCTATCGGTCCGCGTGACGACGCCGTGCCGCTTCACCGCCTCGGATAGGAGGCGTCCATGAGCGATGCACGTGCTCAAGGGTTTCTCGACGCTGAAATGTTTGCCTGCCGCGGCGGCGGCCATGCCCATGGGCACGTGCCAGTGATCGGGACTCGAGATCATGACCGCGTCGATATCGTCGCGCGCCAATAATTCCCGAAAATCACGGTATACGTTGCAGCCTGCATAATTCTGGCCGGTCTGTTTCGCGTAGTGGGCTTCAATTTGGGCTTTGACGGTTTCGAGGCGCCAGGTGTCCACGTCGCATATTGCTACGACCTGTGCGTAGGGCGAATTCAAGAACTGCGGAATATTGACGTTATGGCTTTGGCGGCCCGTGCCGATAATCCCCACGGTGATTCGATTGCTCGGGGCTTCGGCGCCAAACACGCGCTCCGGCACGATCAAGGGCGCGGCGGCAATACCCATTCCCCTTAAGAACGCACGGCGAGAATATGTGCTCATGGTACTCTCCTTCGATTCGTTTTACCCGGCAAACCAGCCTATACAGTGTTCTCGCATCCGCGTATGAACACGGCGTCGTTCGCTGGGCATTACACGCTTATTCCGGCACGGTGTAGCTGTACATATGCGAGTGACTCCCGAAATAGATGCGGCCATCAAGATAGGTGCCTCCGGGGCCGATCCTGACGGGTGATTCCGCCAGCATGGTAACGGCGTGGGTGTCGTAATCCACGCGCGCGACGCCCTTGGCAAACAGCATGTAGAGGACATTGTCCGGACTCATGACAAAAATGCGCCGCTGCTGCTGACTGGCGGTACGGCCGTGCGTTTCCGCAAGATGCTCATCGTGGATAACTTCCCGCTTGACGGGGTCAAACACGAAGAGCCGAATGAGGTCGACGACACCATAGACCAACCCGTTGGGAGCAAGAATCATATCGGAGTACTCCCCAGCGCCTGGAAAAACCACTTTCTGCCACTCGATGTTCTTGGTCTCGATGTCCATAATGTACATCTGTGCTTCGGTGGCCAGCGTCTCACCGCCCGTGCCCGGTGCTATGGTGGTACCGCCTAAAAGTCTCCCTTCCGGCAGCGCGACCAGGCTCCTGGTCGAATGCCGCGGAATGGTATCCGTGTGTTCGAGGAGAGTCTCGGTTTGCGTTTCTCGGTCCCAGAACAGCAGCCCCCCGCCTGTGTATCCGTAGCCCGGTGTTCCGGCGAGCACGATGGTCTTTCCGTCCGGATGAGCCAGCAGATCGTGGGGCCGATGAATCGTGGGGGTGCACTGTGTGAGAAAACGGGGGTTGGATTCGGTATTCCCTTTTACCGTGGGGACCCATGGTTGGGTGGGGTCCCATTCGAGCAGGAAACCGCCGCCGTAGCCTCCCACGAAGAAACGGTCGCCCTGCCTGACAACCGTGTTCCACTGGCCGTACGCCGTACGGTTGGTCCACTCGTCTTTTTTCGGATCATAGCTGAAGAATCGCATGGGGAATGCCGTGCCGCCGCAGACCGTGCCGTCGGCCGCCGCCGTCATGGCCATGATATGGGCCCCTTGGCTGGTGTAGTCGAAATCGAGCCGCGTTACTTCCCCGGTTGCGGGCTCTTTAATCTCGAGGAGGCGTTCAACGAGATTGCAGGTCTGAAGGATTTTGCCGTCGGGAAAAGTTCTGTGGAACAGGCTCTGACTGCCTGTAATGATAGGTTTTGCGTCGATGGTGGGCTCATCGATCTCTTTCGCCTCGCCCCTGTACAGCTCGTACCACTGGTTGCCGGAGCGGCCGTAGACCTTGCCGTTGATGTCACGTCTAACTACTCCGGTGCCCTTGACCCGTTTCTCTTCGGGCACGATGGGCGTAGCCTCGGCGGTTTCCGGATCGAAAGCGATGATCTGGCTGGCGGTGCTGCCAATACCGAAATAAATCCAACCGGCATCGTCGGCCGCAACATAGCGCTGATACTGCGCCCAGTTCTGGTCGTACACATGCCCGTAATCCTTGAACGCGCGCGTCTCGGGATTGAACGACACCACCCCACTGTTCGGATACGTCACCGACCAAATCACGCCGTTGTCGTCCTCCGTCATGCCCATGGCCATCTTGGGCGCGGTCTTATGGGTGAAGGTGAATTCCCCCTTGACCGGGTCATACTCCGTAAAATGGCTGTTAAAGTGCGTGTAGAACTTGTTTTTACTCGACAAAATCGAGGCATAGGGGCAGTCGCTGCCCGGCGGGAACGGCATCGGCACCTGGCGTGTTTCACCCGTGTCCGCCTGGATTTCGAGCAGGGCGTACCCGCCGGTATGATCGAACAGCCACACCAAAACAATGTCGTTGCCCTCACCATCAACCGTCGCGACCGTCCCCCGGTGGTTGCTGACCGGCGTCGCAACGCCATGGTCCATAAACCCGTTGCCCAGATTATCCGTGGCGCCCCATGCCGGCCCGGTTGCCATCACGGTC
>JAWODE010000618.1:0-8988 GCA_046483455.1 Candidatus Hydrogenedentota bacterium
TCTCCAACGACTACTGCCGGCCGGAGGGGAATGGTGTCGATAATATGGCTGACCATTGCGGTTTTGCTCGCGAAGCCATGGCCGATACAGACGCTCATTTGAAAAAACCGGTGCAGTTCGTAGGTATTCAGTACGCGGTCAAGGTAGGCCAAGGAGGCATTGGTACAGGTCACCAAGGCGTGCCCGACATCTTTGAGCGCTTCCAACATCTCCACGACGCCGGGGAACAACGCCCCGCCTTGTGAAATCAGCTCGAGTTCCCGTTCGTTGGTAGCGTCTACGAGTTCCGCGGCCCTTTCGGGCGGACACCATCCCTCCAGCCAGGCTTCATACTCCTGAACGGGAATCCCGAAGGTTGCCCGAATGGCGTCATCATTGGGGGGGGATACGCCGTACGCAGTCAGCGTCTCCCGTATCGCAGGTATGGTGATACGCTGCGATTGAAGCAACGTTCCATCCACATCGAAAATAATCAAGGCCGGCTTTGCCAAAGCATGCTCCCTCCGATGGTCTTCATAGGCGCGTTCATGGGCGCGCGATCCTATCATTCCCCCGCGGCAAATCCGAAATCGACGCCCAAAACCATGGTACCATTGCACCACTCCCTCGTAGGCGCGCATCATAGGTTCGGGCGCTGAAGACATACCGGAGAACATCATGACGTTGAGAAAAAAACGCGTACAGAACGCATTGACCCGAAAAGACCCCGACCGTGTGCCTGTGTTCATGTGGTTTCAACCCTCGACGGCACGGCGCCTAGGACAACTTCTGGAAATCTCCCCCGCTTTTGTGACGGAAGCCATGGGAGACGACATCAAACAGGCTTGGGTCAACAACAACTACGCCATGGAAGGCATCGTGCACGAGCACCAGAATGAGTCCCACACGGATGATTGGGGCATCACGTGGACCAAACGGGGCGAGTTTAACCAGATCACCTATTCTCCCCTGGCCGGGGCTTCGGCGAAGGAGGTGCTCGAGTACGAATTCCCGGAGAATGCCATCGAATCGTTGCTGGCGCTGATGGACCCGGTGATTGCCCGTGCAGAAGATTTCTATATCGGCTGTGACGTTTCTCCCTGCGTATTCGAGATGTACTGGCGGTTGCGCGGGATGGAGCAGACCATGCTTGATCTCGTGGCGGAGCCCGACATTACAGAGAAAATGCTGGCGCGGTGCGCCGATTTCGCGCTCAAACTTTCCGAAGAGGCCTGTGAGCGGTTTCCACTGGATTGGCTATGGACCGGGGACGATGTGGCTGGTCAGCAGGGGATGCTCATGAGCCCCGACTTGTGGCGCACGATGCTCAAGCCCCACCTGAAGCGTGTTGTCGATGTGGGAAAACGCCATGGATTACCCGTTGCCTACCATTCCTGCGGCGGGGTGCGCGACATCATTCCGGACCTAATCGAGATGGGCATCGAGATTTTGAACCCCATCCAATGCAATTGTCCCGGCATGGAGCCTGAGGCGCTCCAAAAGGAGTTCGGCGCGGACCTTACCTTCATGGGCGGCGTGGATACCCAGGGACTCCTCCCCCATGCATCCGCGGACAAAGTTTACGGGGCCACTCGTCGCCTTATCGAAACCATGAGTTGCGACGGAGGAGGGTATATCCTTGCGGCTTCCCATACGGTTCCGCCGGAGACACCGGACGAAAACATTTTCGCCATGTATAAAGCCGCGGGCATCTCACGCGAAGAAATCTTTGACCGCGCCGCCGCCCTTCGGGCATCCTTGGGCTCCGCCAAGCTTGAATCAACTACATAAGGAATCCCGTTATGCTATGCAGCCTCTTGTTTGCGATGCACTGTTGTCTTACTTTTGCTGGAGAACAGATCGAGAGCGTGGACCAACTCTGCCAAGTCCATCCCGAGCGCGTGCAGAGGCTCTTCGATGCCCTCAATCTTGACTATCCCGGTTTGGAGCCCGTCAAAGAGGCGGCCGCCTCGGAGAATTGGCCGGGCGCGTGTGAGGCGTTATTAACCTACTACGGTGAAGGGGACACGGCGTCGTGGTTACGCGCTAAACGGCCGGAACCCGGCGACGGGCGCGTCGAGGCGGCCGACGCTATACTCGACGGTATAATCACTGCAGTTGCCACTCCCGCCAAGGTGCCAAAGCGCCCTGACGGCGGACTCGATTGGTCCTACAATGGTCCCGACGGCGATCGTGAATGGGGCTGGGGGCTGAACCGTCACTTCTGGGCCGGAACGCTTCTGAGCGCTTATCAGAAGACGGGCAACCCCGTTTATGTCGAATGCTACGACCGCTATGTCCGCGACTGGATACTGGCGAATCCGTATCCCGGTAAGAAAACGAGCGCCCCGCAATGGCGGGGGCTCGAAACATTCATGCGGGTGAACGGCAGTTTGAGCAGGGGCTTCTATGCACTTCAGGACGTGCCGGAGTTTACGCCTGTGACACGAATTCTGATCCTGTCAACGATTCCGGACCACGCCCATTACCTGCGCCATTTTCACGCAGTCCGTGGCAACTGGATAAGCATGGAGATGAGGGGACTTGCAACCGCTGCCGCATGCTGGCCCGAATTCAAGAAGAGCGAAGACTGGCTAAGCTATGCCTTCGAACGAATGATTCCCGAAGTCGAAAAACAGGTCTACCCCGACGGTGCTCAAAAAGAACTCACATCGCACTACCATATCGTCACGGTCAGAAGCTTCGACAGCTTTGCGGATATTGCGCATCGTGCGGGACGCGCTGTGCCCGCGGAATTCGAGGCGGGCATTGGCAGGATGTACAATTACCTGGCCTACACCATGCGGCCTACGGGATACGGTCTCCTCAACAACGACTCGAACCTCGATCATACCGCACCCATCGTGCTGCGCAACGCCGAACGCTTCGAGCATCCGGACTGGACCTACATCGCCACCAACGGAGAAAAAGGAACCGTGCCCGAAGGGCTTCCGTCGAAAGCCTTTCCCTGGGCGGGCCAACTGGTGATGCGCAGCGGCTGGGAGCGCGATGCCCATTGGGCATTCTTCGACGTAGGACCGCTGGGAATCGGCCACTGGCATTACGACAAGCTGCATCTTTCCGTTTCGGCTTTCGGGCGGGATATCCTCGTAGACTCAGGCCGCTACATATACAAAGGCGGTCCGTGGCGCGCCTACTTCGTCGGCTCGAAAAGTCACAATGTGATTTTGCTTGATGGTTGCGAACCGCGCGACACTGTGCGCGAAGTCTCGGAGCCCATGCGAGGCAACTATGCCATTACCCCAGAGTTCGATTATGCCCGCGGCACCTTCGCTGGGCCTTATCCGGGTCTCGAAGGCGCCGCCGAACACACGCGGGCGGTGCTATACGTACGTGACCGGTATTGGATTGTGGTCGACGCTATTGCAACGGACCGCCCTCGCGATGTGACGGCCCTGTGGCATTTTCATCCCGATTGCACGGTGGCTGCGAAGGGTCTCTCCGCGGCTTCGACAGATGCGGAGAAGGGCAACGTGCGCGTAACACCTGTCTCCGACCTCGACTGGCGCGTATCACTGGTTAAGGGCCGGGAAAAACCGGAGATTCAGGGGTGGTGGAGTCGCGAATACAACCACAAGACCCCGAGCATATGCGCTGTCTACAAGGCTCAGATTGACGGACCCGCAATTTTCGCCTGGGTCATTGTTCCCGCCCTGGATTCCGTGCCAAAGGCCGAGGCGCTGTTGGAGGTGCCGAGTAAGGACATGGCCCACGTACAAGTCACCCTACCCGGGGAAAACACAGAAATCTTTGCGATTCCACTTGCCGCCGATGCCGTGCCAGAAAACTTGGACTAAACGAGTCTATTCCTCTCGGTCTGTTCCGCCGGGCAAACGCGGTTTCTCGGGTTTCGGCTGCTCAGTGGTTCCCGGCTCGGCCCATGAGACCTTGAGGGGGCCCAGGCTATCGATGTGCACATCCTGTTGAGGGAAGGCAATCGTGATGCCCGCTTCACGGAACAGACGGTCAATTCGGAAACGGACGTCGCTGCACACAATACGGTAGTCCATCGGCCGGTCCACTTCGAGCCAGAAATAGACCGAAAAGATAAGCGCGCTGTCGCCGAAGTCCTCGAAAAGGACGAGCGGCGCGGGATGCTTGAGGATTTTGCCATGATCCGCGACCGCCTTTTCGATGAGTTGCGCCACTTCGCGCGTTGGGGAACCGTACGCGACGCCGACCTTGATGGAAAACCGTAGCACTGTGTCGGAAAGGGTCCAATTCACCACCTTTTGCTCGAGAAACACGCTGTTGGGCACCAGGATATCGACCCCATCGAAGAGCTTCACTTGACAGCACCGGCTGCCGATATTGACCACGCGACCGCGCACACCCTCGACGTCGACAATATCGCCGACTTTGATGGGGCGCTCGATCAACATGATGATGCCGCTGATAAAGTTGTTGATGAGGGTCTGCGCGCCGAAACCGACGCCAATGGCCAGAGCGCCGCCGAAAAACGCAAAGACCGTGAGGGGGATTTCGACCATGCTTAATGCAAAAAGCAAAACCGCAACAATGAGGGCATAATAGACGCCCTTTTCAAGGGATGCCGCGAAGCTTTCGTCGGCATGGAAACGAGATACCACAAGAGCGCGAATTCGCCGGGCCACTTTTCTGCTCAGGTAAAGGCCGGCCACCAGGATGATCAACGCCATCATGATTTTGTTGATCGTGATGCTCGAATCCTGGACGGTCAAAAACGGATAATTCCACACGCTCCAGGCACGCTTGAGAAACCCCCAGACGATGCTCACAGCCGCCTCCCATTTCGAGGTTTCGCGCTGCTGGGCCTCGATTTCGCTCCGCCAGTGCCGCAACATACGGACCACGTCGTTAATTCGCGCCACCCCGCGGCGGAACACTTCCTCTCGCCGTTCGAGGGCCTCCAATTCCTCACGCGCGAGGGCTTCGTCACCAAATTTGGGGCGCCACGAAGCCAAACGGCCTTGAAGATTCCGTACGAGGGTCTCGGTTTTCCGCAGGTTTGAATCGAAGTACTTGTTCCAACCCTCGATGGCTTGAATACGCTCGTCGAGCAGGCGGCGCACATTATCGAGCTCGGCGTAATCCTCGGTATGGGCGAATTCGTAACGCTCTCTCCACAAGGAGGACTGGTTGTTGTGTATGTTTATCAGCATTTGAAGGGCGTCGACCTCGGCCGCGGCGGTCTCGGCTTGGGCCTGACGCACCTCGAGTAAACGTTCGAGGCGAGCTATCTCCTCCTGACGCTTTGATGCGTCCTCATCCTTTGCGGCGGACGTTTCCCTCGTCGCGCGAAGCTCCTCGCGCACGTTGGCGAGGGCTTCGTCAGCAGCCGTTTTTCTATTTCGAGCCTCTTCGAGCTCGGCCTCGGTTTTCGCCAAAGCTTCCTCGAAATCTTCCAGTTTTTTCGCGAGTTCGTCGGGCGTGAAGGGCGCATTTGGCACGGCGATGGCGAGTTTCTTTTTCGCAAAAGCTTTGGCCGCCTGGTGATACTCGATAGATTCCCTTAAGGCAAGGGCCTCGTCTTCGAATGCTTCAAGGATCGCCTGGGCGGCAAGGTGGGCAATGCGGCTCTTGTCGGCCTGCCACTGAATTTGGCGGAGATCGGTGGCGGCATCCGCATCTTCGAGGGCCTTCATAGCCTCCTTGTGCTCAACAGCCGTGGTTTCGACGCGCTGGCGCAAATTGTCGAGATGTTCCTCGAGGACATCCAATTGGTCGCGCGCAGCCTGCATGGCCACATCTTCCGCATGAATCTGGTCGCGGAGTTCATCGACAAAATCGATACTGTAGGGTGGTGGGTCCTGGAATCCTTGCCAAGCCTCGATCTGCGCATCGAGATCGGCACGGGACTCGCGCGTCTGGCGCAATTTTTCGAGCACGGATATGTTTCGTTGATAGGCTTGATACAACGAGCGGAGCAAAGCGTTGCGTTCTTGAATCTCTTTCGCATCGACGCCGAATTGCCGCGCGGCTTCGGCCTCGCTGGCGGCCAAGGCGTTTTCATAATGGCTGCGGGCAATCTCGAGTTTTTTCGTTAGTGTTTCAAGCTGTTCTTCGATGGACGGCTCGGGTTGTTCCGCGGTGGTTTCGGGTTCGGTCTCGTTCGTGGCGTTCAGCAACTCCTGAAGGTCTTGCGTCATTTGACCCTGTACTGGAAACGCCAGACCTCCCATAATGATTGCAGCGATAAGGCCCGGGAAAAGCGCCCAGGACGATTGCAGGATGGTCTTGTACCTCGAAGCCGCCGCGTGTATTGTGTTTGAGATCACGTGCCCTTACTCCGCCCGGACGTCGCCCGGCTTTCAAAAGCTTCATCGATTACCAATCCGCTACGGAACCATCTTCGTGAAACAGGCGCGGGGTATCCCAATCCTTCCAGGGCATAGCCCGTACCTGTTTCTCGTCGACCTTGATGCTTAACCCAGGAGCGTCGGGAAGATACACGTGGCCGTCTTTCACCGTCAACGGCTCTGTAAGATAACCTTCCCCGAGCGAACCGTGCTCTTGGATGAGAAAATTGGGCGTACTGAGCGCGAAATGAACGCATGCGGCCAGGGCGACCGGCCCAAGGGGACAGTGCGGAGCGACGGCCATATAGTACACATCGGCCATCGCGGCGATCTTTTTCACCTCACTGAGCCCTCCCGCATGCGCCAGGTCGGGCTGGAGAATAGCGGCCGCCTGCTTTTCAATAACTTCGCGGAATCCGTGCCGTCCATAGAGCCGCTCGCCGGTTGCAATAGGAATCGTGGTCGAGCGTTTGACATCAAGCAGCGCGTCGACGTTTTCGCACTGAACCGGCTCCTCGATGAAAAACGGACGCAGCGGTGTAAGCACATCGGCAAGCGCAATGGCCATGGGTGGTGCGATGCGGCCATGGAAATCGAGGCCGATGTCGGCGTCGCTTGCGCCCTCGCGCGCCGCCGCAACACGGGCCTCAACTTTCTTCAGGACGTCCAGCCCGTCGACGATCTCGGTGGCGTCAACGGGGCAAAACTTCATGGCCGTGAAGCCGCGTTCGACGCAGGACCGGGCGGATTCGCGGATTTCGGCGGGGTCGTTGCCGCCGCAACGGCCGTAGACGCGCACTTTGGTGCGGCACACGCCTCCAAGGAGCTTGTAAGCAGGCAAGCCTTGCGCTTTGCCGAAGATATCCCAGAGGGCCATATCGATACCGCTCAATGCGCTCATAAGAACGGGCCCGCCGCGGTAGAAACCGGCCCGGTACATGCTCTGCCACAAGAATTCGATGCGGGTAGGGTCCTCGCCCACCAGGATGCGGCCCAGTTCGCCTACCGCGGCCACCTGCGTCGAGGCATGACCCTCGAGTGTGCATTCGCCCCAGCCTGCGATCCCCTCGTCGGTCTCGACTTTGCAGAACGCCCACCGTGGCGGCACCGGAAACGCTTCGACTTTTGTGATCTTCATTTGTTACTCCCAACCCCGATCTATTTCTACAAAGATTGTGGGCAAGTTGGGCAGGAAGATCAATACAATTGAATTTTCCCGGCAAAAGATGTGAACGAAGTAGACTCGACCGAACTATTCTCAAAAGAGTCTGGGGCATTTACTGGGATCGCCGAGCGCTACATCCCCATTACCCTTACTGGGAATCGAGGCGCACAGGAAAGTCCACCACCTCAGTGGGCATAATTCACTCGTCTAGGCCCACTAAGAGGAGCTACGAACACGCAAATTTGGGAATACCGCCTTTCCGTTGCATAAACGGACTTACGTCGAAACGCGGGGGGAAGTTCCGATGCTCACATAATCGCAGGATTCTCCCCGTCCAGACGATCGTCGAAACTCTCCGCAAGCAGTTCGCCGGCCCGCTTTGCATCCTCCTCACGCACCTGCAACTGGATCGGCCCGCCGAGTTTCGGAAGAGCTTCTCGCGACGTTACGGTATCCCGCGTGCTTACATTGGCGAGATGTGCCGCTATGCCGGCATTCTCTAACCGCTCCCGGTAGTATTGCGCCTGGTGTTCATGATCAAAGCTCATAAGATTCACATATCGCTCTTCCATGAGAATTCTCCTCGTAGAGTGTCGACCTCTTTGTTCGTCAAATACGGGTGGCCTCAGTGCCCGGGAATGTGGACGTCATGGTTCCGGTAGCCGGAAGATAACAACTGTGCATGTAGTCAATGACCATCCGCGATGCATTGAACCGCCATGGCAAGGTCCGGAGAGCGTGCTTCTGCCTAGCGACCCATTCATCAGGAATCTCATTGCTGTCACGCTCGTAGAAAAGAGGGGCGACTTCGTTTTCGAGAACGGAAAACAGCGACTCGCGATCCTGCTCGTCCTGGCAGGTGGGGTCGCTGTGCTCCTCCCCCGCGCCAATGGCAAAGCCATTGAAGCCGTCGTAAGCCTCAGCCCACCAGCCATCCAGCACCGACAGGTTGAGTCCGCCGTTTAACACCACCTTCTGACCGCTGGTGCCGCACGCCTCGCGAGGCCGCCGCGGATTATTCAGCCAGACATCCACCCCTTGAACAAGATGCCGGCTCACGTTAATGTCATGGTCCTCGATGAAAACGAGTTTGCCCTTAAACTCCGGCCGCTGGGTTATCCCGTAAACCTGCTTGGCGAGTTTTTTTCCGCCTTCATCGTTTGGATGCGCTTTGCCGGCAAAAATAAACTGAAGGGGCCGCTGTTTGTGGTTCACAAGCCGGTCGAGCCGCTCCAAATCGCCGAACAACAAGGTCGCCCGTTTATACGCGGCAAAGCGGCGCGCGAAACCGATGGTCAGCGCGTTGTAATCCAGACACGTCCGCGCGACTTCCTCGGCCTCTGCTTTATGCTCCCGGCGCGAAAGCTGATGGCATACGCAACGCCGGACGTAGTCAACAAGATTTGTCTTGAGAATCTGATGCTGGCTGTAGCGGTCTTCGTCCAATTCTAAAGGAGGAGGAGGTGTCCTGCGATAATGATCTGTAATCAGGTTGTGGGTGATCCGGTAGAGGTAAGCCTGCAAATGATCTTCCGGCCCCCCACC
>JAWODE010000002.1:0-4332 GCA_046483455.1 Candidatus Hydrogenedentota bacterium
GTCTCGTCTTTCCCGATGGTGATGATGCCGTCGACAGTGCTCTCGAGAAGATTCTCGAGGTACTGCTTGGTCTCGCGCAATTCCCGATTGACATGTTCGAGTTCGGTGGTGGCCGAATCTACGCGTTGGCGGAGGCGTTCCTGGTATTCGTGGCTCTTGGTGACGGCCTGTTGCTTTTCCACGGCCCGGCCCACGGACCGTGAAATATCCTGGAGGTTAAATGGCTTGAGGACATAGTCTTCGGCCCCCAAGCGCATACACTCGATGGCTTGAGTAACTTCGGCCAGCGCGGTTACGACAATAATCGAGAGGTCGGGAACGATATTGCGGGCCCGGCGTACCACCTCGAGGCCGTCCATTTCAGGCATGCGCAGGTCGGTTAAGAGGAGGGCAAACTGCTCGGTGCGCAATAGATCGAGGGTCTTGCCGGGAGACGTGGTGGTTGTACAGTCATACCCCGCTTCGCTAAGATGCTGAGAAAGGACCTCGAGTATGCCGGGCTCATCATCGAGAATCAGCACGCGTTTAGCGGCCAATTCGGTGGTATCTTCCGTTGCTGTAGCCAATGATTCCTTCCCGTCCTCCGACAACCCCACCTTTTACCGCTTAGTTGCCGGAAATCAACCCCTCCAGCGAAACTCCTGAAAGAAAACACATCACGCGCCGCCGTTAGCCACAGCATTGCCGGAGGCGCGGGAATGGCTACAAGTATTTGACAACGATAATCATGACAAAGAACGACCCAATCCCGACGAACTTCTGGGTTTTGTTGGGCGCGCGTGGATCGTCTCCGCTACTCTTCTTACTAAGCAGACCCTCGATGCCCTTTTTCTCGCTCAGGTCATTCGCTCCACCCGCCGCGGCGGCGTACGCCGTCTCGGAAAAATATGCCAGTATCAGAAAGAGCACGAGGCACATCACGATTATCTGTAAGCCTTGGCGATGCATCATTTGTCGCCCTCCTTACTCTTGAGTGCGTATGATCACAACAAAGCGGTTTTCCAAAGAGGAGTTTGCCCAGCCTTGTTCACGTTCCTCTAATAAAATTGTACGATGAAACGCCCTTGTGTTGCAAGTGGCAAATAAATCAACGGTTTACGCCCAGTTTTTAAGGGGGTGTGTTCTCTCGGACAATGGAAGCTGAATGCGCCCTCGATTTACGTGCGCAGCGAATGTCCCCTGGATGAATTCGTACGCGGTACGCCCGTCCTGAATACTTACCTCAGGAAGACGGTCTTCTTCAATAGCCGCGATAAGGTCGTTGACAATGGGTGCATTCCGATCGGTTTTGGGATTGTCCATGGTTACTTCGGGAGTGCCCGGCAGCGGCGCCCATTCGGCCCCGCTCATGCCCGGCGCCCAAGAGGGATCAGGGAGATAGGTCGCGCTCGGGATGCCATCCACATTATTGGGGTCGTCAAACCGGAACTTTACAATGCCTTTGGACCCGTAAATATCTAGTCCCCAGCGGCCTCCATTACCATCGGGCTGAATGATCGAGCCAAAGAATCCGGCAATGCCCTTGCCCAGGCCGAACATGGCATTGAGGCGGTTGCCGACGATGGGGCCGAGAGGTTCCGTGGCCTGCTTTACGTCTGAGGGCTGGGCGGGCTTGCCGTTGACCGTGATATCCGCCATGCACCATTCGGGGGCGCCCATCAAGTCCTGCATCAGGTCGAACGTGTGGGTTCCCAGGACAATCAGGTCCTCTCCCCCGGCCCGGTGGTCTTCTTTGCCATGGCTGCGGAGTTCGATGATGTACCCGATAAGGTCTTCCTCGAGAAGCATCTTTTTCATATGTTGGGTCACCGGCGACATGCGGAAATTGTGTGCCATGGCCCATTTCAGATTCTTCGCTTCAATGGCGGCTATCATCTCGTCCGCCTCAGCGAGGTCCGTGGCAATGGGTTTTTCAAGAAGACCGTGGCAGCCGTGCTCGACGCATGCAAGCACATATTCCTTGTGCCGGATGGTTAGGCGCGGACCTACGGCCACCAGGTCGGGTTTTTCTTTCTCGAGCATCTCGCGGTAGTCGGCGTATGTCCGTTCAGCCTTGGCTTCGGCGGCGTGTTTTGCACGACCCGCTTCATCGGGGTCAGCGAGTCCTACGACAGCCACGTCCGGACGGTTGGCGAAGGCCAGGTGCAGGTAGTGGCCATAGCCCCCCGCGTTACTGTCGCCAATAATGCAGGCTTTGTACTTCACGCTTTCAGGCTCGGCTGCACATTGTGCGATGAATGGAAAAGCTGCCGTGCTCGCCAGAAATCCGCGCCGGTTGATGTTCATAGTCATCTCCCTCTCCGCTTAGGCTTGAAACGATACCGTTTCTCGCGTGAGCATTCCACGAGTTTCTATCTTGTTTGCGACTATCGTCCCATGCCGGACCGCTCGCGGTCAAGCCGCCATCCAACCTGAATTATGCGCAGTAGGCTAGAACCCCGGTATCGAGGGCTTTGTGACCTGGTTACTCGATTATACCTTCTGTTGGCGCGTAAACCGGATTGAGAGGATTGAGGTGTTGGACTGGTCGGTGATTTGCTTCATAGGGCGTGGACTGCGTTTTTTGTAGTATGATGGCATTGGTGTGCGGGGAAGGTTTGGGAAAGGGAGTTGCAATGTCCGATAAAGCCGGGAGTCCATCTGTTCCACCGGCGCGTATTGTTACAACGGGCGTTTTTCATGCGGTACTTTTGGCTGTATTCACGGTGTTTCTGGTGTATATGGTTCCAGAATTTGCCGTTCAAGCTCAAAATACCGGGCGTGCCTTGCCTGCATTGGCCAGATGGACGATTGTATTGTCCGATTTTCTGAAGCATCATTGGTTCTGGGCCATACCTCTTCTTGCAATCGCGGATGGGATCGCCCTCTTTGTGGCCGGAAAGACTTTCGGGAAGCGCGGTCTGCTGGTCGGCTCGGTTATTGTGAGCGCGATTTTTGCCGGGGTGGTGATTCTGGGGATGCTCGGCATGTTGGAGACCATCTCCGGCATGGTGTAGGGAGGCCCTGGAACTACGGCGTACCTGAGGTTTCACGCTAAGAACGAACCTTGTGGAACCGGAAATCCGATATATATGGTATTTCTCAAGGAGCTATGGTTTTACGGGATTCTACATAGGCTTCTCGAAGCGCTCCGAGGAGAAGCATTTTCGGCGGACGCCGTGAGGTGTCGGTCCGTGCTCGGGAGACCGCGACCAGCATGGCTTTCTCAACAAGCCTTTCCGTTTCGGATGGGTCGCCCGTGAAACCCCATGCCACCCTGCACAGCATACCGAGGTACGGGACGAACTCCGCAAAGTCTTCCTCGGCGTAAATAGCAGTGGGATTTTTCTCAGAGGTTTGGATATTATCCCGCATGTCAGTTGCTCTTCCCTTCCTTAACCGCCGCCTATGGGATGCTTGTCTTGTCCATAATTCCTATAAGCTCTTCCGCTACCAATTGACCAAGCGTAGATTCTGTACTGAGCGTCCTGGTCAACGTGTAAGCTCCTCCTTCACCCGGCTTCTCACTTGCACTCTCAATATGGAATTTCTCGGTGTTTTTATGCTTAAACGCATGTCTATATCCGATTTAACCTCAAAAAAACACGGCCGTTTGCCCTTATGGGGCGGTTTTTTTGCTGTGGTGGGCAAGATCCGCCAGGGTGAAGTCTTCCAGCATGTCCCTGTATCGATTACGAACATCTCCCCAGCGCTTGTGCAACGCACATGGATTTTCGTCTGAACATTTCCCTTGTCCCAGGAAACAGAATGAAAACCGGTGGACGTCATCAATGGGATCGACCACTTCATACAGCGTGACCTCATGCGGAGGCCGTGCCAGCTTGAAGCCACCTCCCGACCCCTTTTGAGAAATGAGAATGCCCTTGCGGGCCAGCGTCTGTAAAAGTTTCCCCAGGTAATTCGCGGGGGCCTCGATCGACTCAGCAATTTCTGCCGCACCATGGAACTGCTGGCGTGGGTCTTGAGCCAAAAAGACAGTGGCTCTCAGGGTATGTAGAGCAGTTCTGCTAATCATCTTCAATCCCTTATCGCATGTGATTATACGATTTAGCCCCGAGGTTGTCAAGGACGTTTTTCCTCGTCCTTTTTCTCCTCTTGCGGGCCGGAGAGATGGTATCGCGCGCGCTCCATGGTGCTGACGAGGAGACGTTTGGCCCAAATAAACTCCGTGGCGAGAATCCCCAAGCCGAGGGGAATGACAACAGTGGCGGGTCCTGGCAGAAAGATCATTGCGAGGCCCAGGATGACCAGCGTGCCGCCGATAACGAGCACGAGCAGGCGCTTGATTTGGCGCAGTGTTCGTTTGGCCGTTATTTCGACATCGGTAGCCAG
>JAWODE010000017.1:0-3651 GCA_046483455.1 Candidatus Hydrogenedentota bacterium
GTTACTCTGTTCAGGCCATGCTTGCCCGGGCCACCCGGGCGGCAAGCCCTCTCGTCCAACTGGACGAGATGCTCGAACAAGTGGGCAAAGACATCGGCGAAACGGACGGCGTCCGAACGGTCCGCATTTTGCTCTTAAGCGAAACCGAACCGGACCAACTCGTGACCGAATACTCGAGCGAACCTATGGAAAAAGGGGCGGCGCTGAAAGGTTTTGGAGAGCTTCTCCACTACATGCGGCAGCGCCCTTCGCCGGTGGCCCTCGAGGAGATGATCCATGGAAAACCCACGCCCGAACATGCCCGCGTTGCCCATCATCTTGCCGAGTTGGAAGCGTATCTATGTGTACCGTTGAAATCCATGGCGGATTTTGTCGGATTGCTCACGCTGGGCCCCAAGCGCTCGCAAGATATTTTCACCACCAATGACATGGCGGCCTTTGCGACCCTGGCGGGCCCGCTGGCGGCGGCGATCGAAAACGCGCGCCTGTATAGCAAACTCGAGGAAGCAAACCTGCACCGGGCGCGTATTCTGGCGAGTATGCGTGGCGGCGTGCTGGCCGTGGACACCACCGGCCGAGTACAAACAATAAATCAGGCCGCTTCAGACTTGCTGGGCGATATCCAACCCGGCTCCATCCTTGCCGATTTGCCGGAACAAATCGCACAAGTTCTAGCGCGCACCCTCGAAACACACCATGATCTCGAGGACTATGAAACACAATTGCTGCGGCCGGACGGCCTGGAAATCCCTGTGGCGATGTCATCGGCATGTCTGACTTCCAGTGAGGGCAGCCTGAAAGGCGCCATGGTGATGATCTACGACCTCAGCCCGGTCAAGCGTCTGGAACAAAACGTGCAGCGCGCCGACCGCCTTTCTTCTATCGGCACCCTCGCAGCAGGCATGGCGCACGAAATCAAGAATCCTCTTGTCTCCGTGAAAACCTTTACTCAGTTACTCCCCAAGCGCTACGCGGACCCCGAGTTTCGTTCCACTTTTGCCGAGGTGGTGTTAAGCGCAGTCGAACGTATTGACTTAATCGTGAGCCGGCTTCTCGATTTTGCCCGTCCCCAACAGGCGAGCTTTGCGCCGCGCAATATCTGTAAAATCATCCAGGACGTTCTTATGCTGACGGAAAATCAAGCAATAAAAGCCGGAATAACCATTAAAATCGACCTTTCGGAACCGGTATTTCTGGTCAATTGCGATGAGCAGCAGCTTCACCAAGTTTTTTTGAATTTAATCTTGAATGCAATTGAGGCTATGGGGCAAACTAAGGGTGGAGTGTTGCGGGTTTCTGCGAGCATCGGGCGCATGCAGCTGCCGCAAGAGCGACACCGACCACTGCACGATGTTGAAAGTGTTGTAGTCAGCGTGCAAGATACGGGTAGCGGCATTCCTGAAGACCAGGTCGAGGCCATCTTCAATCCCTTCTACACAACGAAGGAAAATGGGAGTGGCCTGGGGTTGTCCGTGGTCCATGGCATCGTCGCCGAACACGGGGGCACGATCGACGTGGAGAGTGTACCGGGACACGGGACAACCTTTAACGTGACATTTCCTATGGTGCGGGAAATGGCGTCATTAGGGGGCGAGAAGTAACGTATGAGGGTGGTGCTAGTCATTGCGGAGGACCAGGGATTGCGGACATCCCTGAGAGCGGCTTTACCTGAAACGGATTTGGTCTTATTTGAATCTTCTATCGAAGAAGCGCTACGGCGTTTGATTTCCATCCAGGCCGATGTACTTATTGTGGATGACTCCCCGGCGCTGAGCGACGAAGCTTTCGCGCGTTTACGCGAGCCCGTACCGGGAATTCCATTGCTTGTACTCTCGAACCGCAATGACGATGAAACCCGTGCTCACTTCCTTCTTGCGGGTGCGCGGGAATGTCTGCCGAAACCATTTTCTTGCGAAGATCTGCGGCAAGCTTTGCAGCGATGTTTCGGCGAAAGCGAAGGCACTTCTCCGATCCAAACTGGCAAATCTCCAATTCCGGCTGGGATGGAGCCCTCGCGCGCAGCCGCTATTGGCCAACATCAGACCGCCCTACGGTGGTTAAGTCGGCTCTCGGGACACATGAAGGAACCGCAGCAGCTCGCGCAGAGTCTCGCGGATGCGTTAACCGATGTATTCCATGCGGCACGGTGCGGTGTATTGATTGAAACCGAGAAGGAAGGGGTGCGATTAGTTGCGTGTGCGGGGATACCGGACGGCGTGGCCGATTCCGTCTGCTTGGACTTCTCGGAAGGGCTGATGCGCTGGCTGGAACAGCACGCCTGCCTTATCGATCGTCTTGTTAATACGGCCGACCAGAATGTAACAAAAGAGCTGGACGTGCTGGGAGCCCGTCTTGCGGCTCCGCTTCTCGTGAGGGGGCGCGTGCGCGGGGCGGTGGTACTGGGCGAGAAATCGTCCGGTCTTGGTTACACGATCGAGGAACGCGACCTGCTGACGGCGCTTGCGCGCAGCGCCTCGATATCTTTCGAAAACTCGAAATTGTACCAAGATGTTTGCGGCCAGCAGCGGCGTCTCGATGCGGTATTGGGCAATCTGAGCACCGGCGTGGTAGTGGTATCGCCCGACCGTCGCATTTCCCTGATGAACGAGGCTTCCGAACGAATCCTTCAAGTGCGCGGTGCGGATGTGCTTGGACGAAGCGTGCAGAAACTGGGCTCGGGTTTTGCCGACGTGATCTTGCGCACCATGGAGGAAGGGAGAGCTCGGCTGCGGCAAGAAGTTCATGACCCCGCCATCGACGCGACCCTCGGTTTGAGCGCAACACCGCTCAGTGACGGCGGCGTGGTGGTGGTTTTCTCCCGATTACCGGAGGAGCAGGCTTCGCGCGAAGATATCGCCTACAGCCCGTTTTGGGAGTACTTGGCCTCGCGCGTCGCTCAGGAAATCAAAAACCCCATGGTGGCCATCAGTACCTTTGCGCAACTGTTGCCCAAGAAATATGACAACGAAGATTTCCGACAAGGCTTCAGCGAGACGGTGCAGCAAGAAATCGCACGCATCAACAACGTTGCTGAGACCCTGTTCGAATTTGCGCGGCACCCCCGCCTGACCATGAAACTGGCCAATGTTAATGATACGGTGAAGGGCGTATTGCGATCCTTTGAAGAGGAATTGCGTGCCAAGTCCATCGATGTCGAGGCGGATTACGACCCGAATCTTCCCGATGTCGAGCTGGACCCGGTATACTTTGCACAAGCGTTGCACAATGTGGTTCAGAATAGTATTGATGCTATGCCCGGCGGTGGCAAACTAAACGTGGCGACCCAAAGCGGGCGCAACGGATGCGAGGTAACCATCAAAGATACAGGGCCCGGAATTCCCGAGCAGGACGCCCCCCTTATCTTCATGCCGTTTTTCAGTACGCGCGAGCAAGGCATGGGACTGGGGTTGACAACGGCAAACCGTATCGTCAAACAGCACCACGGAGAGCTGAAACTTCTGTCCAGCGAAGAAGGCGGCAGCACTTTCACATTGAGGGTGCCGCCGGTCCACCAGACACGACATGCAGACCATTCTGGCGATTGACGACGAATCCAGTGTCCGTGCTTCGTACGACCTGATTCTCTCTGGTTCCTACCGCGTTTTGCAGGCGGAGAGCGGCGAGACGGCCCTGCGTCTTCTGGATACCAAA
>JAWODE010000060.1:0-5676 GCA_046483455.1 Candidatus Hydrogenedentota bacterium
TCGGCGTTCTCGCCCGGAGTACCTGGAAACGCGCTACCTGGAAAACCGTGTTGGTCGTTGTGCCGGTGCTCGTAATGGCGGCGTTGCGCATCGGTCCCCTCGTGGTTGAACGCATTCCCCCGGCAAAGCGTCTGGCCGATTCTATTCCCCTGAACGCTTCCGCGAAGTGGGTAACGACGCAGTCCAGCGTCAACTTCACCGCTGGGACGTCATCAAGCGGTAGCGGCGATGTCTTTGCATCGGACGACGCGGTGTTGTTCCCACGCGCTGAGGATTCGCTGACCCGGGTAGTTGTCGACTGCGTGGCGCGGGGCCTGCGCGAGTCCGGAAGGTGCGATAACGTTCGTGTCGCCGAAACAAACCCCATTGCCGGAAAAGCCGGCCGCTTGCCGGATTTGTATTTCGGACTGGCGGTTACAGAGCATGAGAGCCGCATCTTTCCGGGCTACCGTAGAGACCGAGTGCGCCTTCGCATCATGGGCGGAACTTCTCCCTTTAAGAAAAGCCATCATACCGTGGACGGCATGGGGCCGCCGATCATGGACGGAAACCTTGACGCGTCGATCGAATACCAGGGTACGATGAACGGCTGGACGATTGGCCGGACGAAGACGGACTTCCTCGCGGCGGATATTGCGGCGAAAGCCCTCGATGCTATTTCGGACTCGATCGAAAACTGGGCCGAGAAGGGTAATACCTTTACTACGTTCCCCGAGTCGCTGTACGGCGCCTATCGTCCCGTTGACGTGGAAATCCCATTCCCGGCCAATCCGGGACGGCTGGAGGAAGCAGCCTCCGTCGAAGTGGTGGTAAGGGCGGCGGGTCTGATGATGCACAATCGCTCGATATGGCGCATCGCGCCCGTTGAAAAGCCGGACCCCTTGCTGCGGGAAATGCGCGCGGCCCTCGAACATCAGGGCTGGCATGACAACAGCCATCCGTCCGGGACGGGCAAGGGATTCACGCGTATCCGTTTAACGCGTGGTGAGGATGTTGTCGAGGCGTTTCATACTTCCGGCCAAGGTCTACGAACGACGGGGCCGGATTTCGACGCCGCCGTTATCGTGGATTACCAGGATAGATTCGATGCCGCCGAGATTCGGGCCGCGCTGGAACCGCTTCTCGCAAGGAACACATCGTTGGACCTTCTGACGATACTGCAGCGGCAGTTTACGCGGGCGGGACTCCGCGATGAGTGGGGCGAGGCCGTCGTGAACCGCACACCGGACTCCGTACACGCTGCGATGGCTTTGTCGAAATGGTATGAGAGCGAGGGTCGCACGGAAGAAGCGCGCTTCGCCATGCAACAGGCGCTCGTCTTAAACGACGTCGCCGGACACGAGCAACGGCGTTCGTTCGACAAGGACGAGACCTTCGGCCTCAGCAAGGATGAAGACCTGTATTTCACGCCACAGGTGCTGGATTCGCTGGGGGCTGTATCGCTTGAAGGTGCGGAATTTCCGATTGAACTCGATGTCCAGCTTGGATCGCCCCTGATCCTCTATTACGGCGTAGCCGAACGCACCTGCCCCGGCGCCTGGGCATTTACGTTCACGCAAGGCGAGAAGGACGGCTTCGTTGCCATGAGCGAGGTGCAGGTGCACCCGGGACTGAGCACATGCCGCATGGGCGGGACGTCGCTACCTCTGATCCGCCACATCCAGACGGTCGGCAACGAGGATTTACCGAGGTTACAAGGGACGCTCGAACGGAGAGAAGACGGCGCCCTGAGATTCACGGTCCGGTAAATGTCCATACGCGTCGAGACAGGGAAACACAATTCACCCTTGCCGTTCTCGAACGTTATTCATGACGGTCTTCCAGTTCCTGGAAACCGCCCTTACCAGATTCGATTGCATCGAGAATGGCCTCGCGCTTTTGCTTTAATGTGTCGTAGTCGATCACGGTTCCTACTCCTATGCTGGAGCCATCACAACTCGCATGCCTATGTGATACTGCTGGATTTTGACGATAAGTTTCCACTCGAATTCAAATTCACGGCGTGTCTTCGGTGGGGATCACGGTCGTTTCGTCTTTGCGGATGAGGACGATGGTGTCGCGGTTGGTGGCGGGGTGTTTCGAGATGTTTAAGACGCGGCGGCCGCCTTTGATGCGGTTGGTCTCAGCGAACCGGCGCGCGGCTTCGACATCGTCAAACACATCGATGTTGATGTTTTCGTAGTCGGCGTATTTGTCACGCAGCCAGCGGCCGAGCTCGGCCAATTGGGTATCGGTGGCGTTGGGAGGCACGGCGCAGATCAGCCCCTTGAGGGTGGATGCGTCATTCATGCGCGCGGCTTCTTCGGCGTCGCGCCCCCATTCTTTGATCACCGCGTAGCGAATGGATTCGGCGTCGTTCGGTTGGGCCATTTCGTCGTAAACGGCGGTGGGCACTTCAGGGGGGTCGGGCACAGGGGACGGCGGCGAATCCGACGCCGCGGGGCTTTCGGGGAGCGGAGGGGCGGCGTCCTGGTGGTCCTCATTTTCGAGTTCACGCCGGAGTGATGCCACTTCTTCGCGCAGGCGGTTGTTTTCATTCTTCAACTCGATGACAAATTCATCAAGGACAAGGTCAAGCATGCTTTGCATGCGCGCGATATCGGACCGGAGGGCCGCGAGTTCTTTGGAAACGTTTTCGGGAGTGTCGCCATTTCCGGTAGACGGCTCACCGGCGTCCTCGGCACCCGCATCCGCATCGTCCTCCGGTCCGCCTATGACATTCGCGCCCGGGGAATCCAGCGCTGCATTGAGAGGGTCCTGGGGCTCGCGGGCCTTCATATCGAGTCCCATATCGCGCAGGGCGGCATCCACCTCTTCGTCCACGTTGCGATTGTTCTCCGGGAACGGCGGGCCGATCCGGGCTTTGACTTTGAGGGGCGGGGTATTGATCTCGATGGGTTTTTCGTCGACACGCACCATGCCCGGCGGAATGGGCGGTTCCTTGGCCTGGCTGCATCCCACGGCGGCCAGTATGCAGACCAGCCCCCCGGCAATCGCCGGCAGCCATTCCGTGTGCTCTCTCAAAACCATGTGTATCAAATCATTTCGTCCGTTTGCGGACACTTTGGGAACAGACCGCTTCCCGGGTATTATGAATCGAGTGCCCGATCAGGAACAACGTTTCCGGGGGCGCCCGGGTTTACACGGCCAGTCAGAGAGTACGGGTCCATCACAATTCGCCCCTTATTCGCGCATACCCGCTTCGAGTACGGCGGCGAAGGAACGGCCCGCGATGCAGCCAAGTCCCTACCGTTCATAGTGCCCATAACGCGGCATTGAGAGGCTCATGCGGCGGTGCTACAATCGAAGCGGGAAGGAGAAACAGTATTCATGCGCCGAAGTTGGCTGATTTTGGCCATCGTCATTCTCGTTGCCGGGTTTCTGCGCTTCTACGACATCACGTCCACGGGCGTGTACGGGGTAGACGAGTCGCGCTCGATGATGGATGCCCGCGCGAAGTACGAGGAGATGCGGGTCATTGACGGCATGTTCGCCGGGAAATGGCGCGAAATGCACGGCGGCCCCGAATTTCTCCTTTCCGAATACCTCCCGAAAGCGCACGAAACTCTTGAGAAGCATCAGCCCGTCTTCCCGAAATTCATGATGAGCTACCTCGGCGCGCTGGCCATGTTCATCTGGGGCTTCACCCCGTGGACGGGTAATCTTATCGAGGCGCTCTTCGGTGTGGGCTGCGTAGCGGCACTGTATTTCTATGCAAAACAGCTTACGTCGCGGCGGGTGGCACTTCTCGCGGCGGGTATGTTGGCGGTGTCGTGTTTTCACGTTTATTACTCGCGCAACACCTACTGCCAGACCATGCCGCTGTTCTGGTGGTTGCTCGCGTTTCATGTGCATACCCGTTGGGGACGCCGCGTGTGGCGGAAGCCCCAACTGGTGCGCTGGAAGCAGGGGCGCCTGCTATGGTCAGGGATTTTCGCCGGCTTGGCGGTCCTGTCGTCGTGGCAGGTCATTCCCGCGTTGCTTGCGCTGTTTGTGGCGCACGCGCTGATCTGCATCCGCCAGCGCAGTTGGCGGAAACGGCTTGTCGCGACCGTCCGTGGAAGCGCGATCATCGCGGCCGGGATATGCATGCCGCTCCTCATCGTTGAACTCGCGAATTATCCGATGTTCCTTTTGTTTCGGAGCGCGGGTCTGTTGTATCCGCACACGACATTTGTCGAGACTATTATCCGGCGGTTTGCCTACCACGCGACCCGCGGTTGGCATCCCACCGGAGTTGTGGTGTTCCCGTATTTCATCGGTCGTTGCGAAGGTTGGGTGACGCTGTGGATTCTTATCGGCCTGTTGATCGCGGGTCTGATGCATATCGGGAACCGGTTGCGTTGGAATGCGGCCCTGCGGCGAAGTCCGCGCATTGTCCTGCCCGCCCTATATCTCGGCTCGGCGTTTCTCGTACCATTTGTGGTGTATTCAGCGAAAACCATCGTGGCGGCGCGTGTGCATGGCTTTGCCTGGCCGTTCCTGCTGACGATTCTGGCGATGGGCATCGTGGCCATGTGGCGAGGCGACCGGTCGCCCCGGCAATGGCGGCGTTGGGTTATCGCCGGAGCACTAATCGTTGCGGCGGGATCGTCGCTGAGCCATTGTGTGGGGGTCTTTCAGCTTCGATCGGCGTATCCCGAAGTGCTGGTATGGCTGCGCGCCCAGAGGGAGACCACCATCTCGAGTTCCTGGCAAGGGCCTGTCTCGTGGTACTTGACGTGCGAAGACATGGACCAGCCGTGGGAAGCCGAACACCGCTATTTCGTCACGGATTGGCAAGAGCTGTTCTACGGGCGGTATCCCGAGGAGTCCGAGTATCTCGAAGCGGGGGCCGAGCCTCTGGCCATGTTCGAGCACCGGTTCGACCGGATGTTTCTCGAGATCGAGGCCATTCCGCACGAGCCGACCGAACCCATCCGCGACTTAATCAACATGCGCGCATTGGACCTCGAGCGCGCGCGGCAGGTGCCGGTCTATAAATTGAGCGATACCGTTCTCGCCAATGGCGTATCGTTCAATACGGAGCCGCTGAAGTCCGCAGACCTTCATAACGCGCACATGGGTTCATCACTCTCAAACCCCAGTGACAAAGTCCTGTTGCGTCCACATTAGAAATGTCTTCTCATTCAGCCCTCAAGAAGGGTGCAATGTCAGGACATCGTGAGATGATCAAGAAGGAACGGAAACGGAAGTCGATGCTTGAGGTGGTGTTCAAAAAAATGGTTGCCTTCGAGCTGTTGAAAAAAAGTCTTTGCACCAGGTGAGTGAAGCGAAAAACAGGGACTGACCATACGGTTTGCGCAGCAAACCGTGGTCTGTCCCGAAAATTCTTGTCCCCTCCGGTGTGGGACCGGCGCCCTCGCCGGTCACTATGACAAGGAGCGCGGACGTATCCGTCCGCGGTGATCTTAACGACGGGCAGGAATGCCCGTCCTCCGTTACCGGAGCGTGGTTGGCGCCATGTTCATGGTCTCCGGGTGAGCCGAACGGCTGATGGTTCGCTGGCTCTCCCGTCACCCGTGCACCAGCAGAAAAAAGTGAGCAGGGCGTCTATGGTTTCCGCGACGTGACGGAAATGCTTTGTGCTCACCGCCGTCTGCTCCTTGTTGAAAAGGCTCCCTTGCTAAACGGATACTCGGGGGTATCATTGCGCAACGACTCATGCATCTGGGT
>JAWODE010000185.1:0-7304 GCA_046483455.1 Candidatus Hydrogenedentota bacterium
AAATCGCCGGATAAGCCAAACCAAATAAGAACTGGGCAAATCACGCAGCCTGGCAATACCGCTCGAACCGCTCTGAGTTTTCTGACAGAATGTAGCGCCTGACCTCGTGTCAGGCGTCTTGGACCCGGACGCCTGACACGAGGTCAGGCGCTACATCCGGATTGTCTAAAATGTCGTTTAGGGAAACGCCAAAGCACGAGAATTCTCCCTGCCCCAATCTCACCTGATGGGTGTCCGAAAAGATCGAGTTTTCTGGCGTTTCTCAGGCATTTCTCCTTAATTCACCACTATTACCCGGCGATTGGGAAAGGTTTGCCACTGCTTTTCGAGCATGGTTTGAGTAGAGAACCAAGAACCCGCATACTGGTGTGATGTGTACTTTGAGCCCGAGCCGCGGTCACGAACGCGCCAAGTTCTTGTCAAAGGGCACGTTGCCGCGGAAACGGTCTTTGGAAAGCAGGCATTTGTGAGACCATTCCCTACAGAATTTCTCTGGGGGGCAACCCTCTCAGCCCACGCCGTCGAGGGGGGACACTTTGCCAGCGACTGGTGGCGCTGGGAACAGCGCCCAGGGCGCATAGCGGACGGGTCCACCTCTCAGATCGGCTCCGATCACTGGAACCGCTTTCAGGAGGACATCCGATTAGCGCGCAAGTTTGGCTTGAACGCGCTACTGGTATCCTTGGAATGGAGCCGGATCGAACCCGAGCCGGGTAAGATTGACGGGGTGGTTCTCGACCATTACAGAGCGGTTCTCGAAACCATGCGCGCAGAACAACTCGAGCCCATCGTCGCCCTCCACGAAGTGACTCTTCCCCAATGGATTGCCGAAGCGAGAGGATGGCTGGCCACCGACGCAGCAGAGAGCTTCGCACGATACGCGGCACAGGTTGCCGAGGCGCTGGGAGAAGCGTGCCGCTATTGGATTCCTATTCTTAATCCCGTGACCGCTGTCCGAATGGGACACCTGTGGGGACACTGGCCTCCCGGACTGCAACGCCTTCGAACGGGATGGCAAACGCTCCGGCAGATGGCCCTGGCCCACGCGCAAGCATTCCACACCCTTCGCAAAAAAGTCCCGGAAGCCGAAATCGGCGCCGGCATTCATGCCGAAAGGCTGCACCCCTTTGACGATTCCAGCACCTGGGATTTGCGCGCGGCCCGTTGCGAACAGGCCTTGTCAAATGAGGTATGGCTTCGAGCCTTGACGACGGGAAACTGGCCCCGGCCTTTTCGGAAGAATCCCGCTCTCGCGGATACCGTGAATTTCATCGGAGCGTCCTATTACGGGGCGCAACACGTACGGTTTCGGCCTGGCAGGGGTACATTCGCCATCCGCACCAATCGTTCGGGAGAACGCACCATTCATGAATACGAGTCAGATCCCAAGGGGATGGCCGAGGTTCTGCGCAACTTGGCCACTTTCGATAAACCGCTGATGATTCTGGGAAATGGAATCGCTACGGAAGATGACAAGAGGCGGCGTCATTACCTGCTGGACCACGTGGCCGCGCTCCAGCGCGCCCTGGCAGACGGAATTGATGTGCGAGGCTATATGTACCGCTCGTTACTGGACGGATTCGAATGGGACCAGGGGTATACTGCGCACTATGGGCTCGTGCATGTGGGGCGAGGCGCATTGGCGCGCACCCCGAACCCCTCAGCGTACCTGTACAAGGACATCGCGGATTCCGGCGGCATTCGCAAGGGGGCGCTCGCACGGTACAGCCCGGATTGGCTGCCGCCGGATGGACTGGAACTCGCATGAAGCATTACTTGGCATTCGATGGAGGGGGCACAAAAACGCGGGCTGGATTGTACAGCGGCGAGGGCCGTCTACTACGCGAAGCCCGCGGACAAGGGTCCAATCCCATTGCTTTTGGAATGGAAACCTGTCTGCGGGTCCTGATACATGTTGGAAGAAAAGCGCTGGGAGATACTCCCCTCGAGGTCGAGGCCGTCGGGGTTGCGTTGTCCGGCGCCTGGACCTCGGGAATGGCGTCTTGGCTGGCGAAGCACCTTCTTGAAGAGTTTGGCGCAGGCCGTGTGGTGGTATGCGACGATATACGGCCTATCCTGTTTGCAAACATCGGCGATGCGCCCGGCGTCATTGCGATCGCCGGAACCGGCTCGAGCGTGGTAGCGCAAATACCTGACGGGCGCTCGGATTTTGTCGGCGGGCGCGGCGCGGCATTCGGAGACGACGGCAGCGCTTTTCAAATCGGACAAAGCGCCCTGAAAGCCGCTGGACGGGCCCTGGACGGCCTGGGACCGGACACCACACTCGTGACTCTGTTGCCAAAGGCGGCCGGCGTCGAATCCTTTCGGCTGCTTGTCCCTTGGGCGTGGCATGCCTCGATGCGGGATATCGCCGGCTTGGCGGAAACGGTGGCCAGGGCTGCCGAAACGGATGCCGTAGCCGCGGCGTGCGTCGTGGACCAAGCCCAGCTCATGGCAGACCAGGTCCGCGCGGGATTCCGAAAACTCCGTGTACCCGAGGATGCGCCTGTGCTGCTCAGCGGCGGCTTGTTCGAGTATTGCACCCGCTATTTCGACGCCTTCAAAACCCATCTTGTTGAGTTGCGCGTGCACGCGGAACCGCAACTGGCCACCGTGCGGGGGCACCGCGCCGCCCTCGAACTCGTCCTGGCGCAGCACCTGCCCAAAACCGTTCAGGCCACCCAGGAGCGCAGTAACGAGAGAAAAAAATAGGGATGCACCCTACCGCTGGCCATACGCTTAATGGGCGGCTATACGCTCTTCAAGGCGCTGTCGATTTTTCTTACTGCACTGAGAGTTCTCCCAATCGCCTCTATGAGAAGGCGATTGCGGAGTTGCACGCCTCTTTACATTTTTGGTGGCAAGTGGTGTACACTGTGGGAAACGTGTCATTGTACACAGTGCATAGTAAAACGTCCTTTTAGCAGAAAAAACTCATGAAATTAGCAAGCGTTCGAGAGAAACCGGTACGGTATGCGATCGGATTGACGGCCGACAGTGCATGTCTCGGGGTAGACGCGGCACTGGTCCGCATCAAGGGCATAGGCCCGGAGATGCTTATCAAGGTAGTCAAGGATAAGCATTTCCGCCATCCACCCGGATTGCAGAACCGGCTCCTGTCGGCGCGTAAGACGGCCCGAGAACTTTCAACATTGAGTTTTGAACTCGGGGCCGAGATGGCGGAAGTCGCAAACAGCCTTCAGGAGACGGCTCGGTCGGAAAATATCGAGGTGGACTTTATCGCGACCCCGGGGTACACGGCTGCCCACCTCCCCTCGCGCGGCGACGGCAGCACCGCAGGCCATCTTTCGATTGGAGAACCTAGCGTCATTGCCGCCCAGACGAACCTGCCCGTCGTGTCGGATTTCGCCGCCGCCGACATGGCCGTGGGGGGTCAAGGCAATGTGTTGCATCCATTTGCCGATTGGGTATTGTTTCACCGCCCTGACCGGGTGAATGCGTGCTTGCACTTAGGCGGTTTCGCCCGTATCACGGTGGTCACGCCGGATATGAAAGACATCATTGCGTTCGATGTGGGCCCGTGTCTTGTGAGTATTGACAGTTCGGTGCGGCTGCTTACCCATGCAACACAAACCCGGGATCGGGACGGCGCCATCGCGGGCAAAGGACTTGTGATAGACGAGTTTCTCGACTACCTCTTGGGCCATCCGTATTTTCAGCGGGTGCCGCCCAAAAGCACCGGCCTCGACGAATTCGGTCCGGAAGAGTATTTGCGGGACGCGTTAAATGGAAGACGGGACCATTCCCTGGAAGATATGCTGGCCACCGTAACCATGGCCGTAGGTTACAGCATCACCCGCGCATTCACGCGTTTCGTACATCCCAGTTACTCGGTCTCGCGGCTGATCGTCAGCGGCGAAGGCCTTCGCAACAAGACGCTCATGCGCAATATCAAGACGGGTATCAAAAACACGGTGCTTCGTAAGACGGACCGCTACCGGATCGCGTTTAATGTGGTGGACCCGCTCAGTGCCTGCATCTTGGGGAACGAGACCATTTTCGGCAATCCCACAAACATCCCTTCGGCAACGGGCGCGAAACGTCCCGTTTCCGTCGGGCGCGTGACCATGCCCTGACATTAGCCTCTCGGCCAACTAAACGAGTGATTAACGTTCGAGCACCTTCTGCATCTCGACAATGGCCCGCGCGATCGCGTCGCGTTTCTCCATCATGACGGCCGGCTCACGCGTAAAGGTAACCAAATCCGGCACGACGGGCTTGAGGTTGGCCGCGGATGCTATGCGCGCCAAAAGCGCTTCATCTCCCGATTCTTCCGCCCGGCGCTGCAGTTCGCGAAACAGCACGAGATATCCGTAGTCCTCTATCCCATCCCGGATAGTCTCCCAGCGAATCGAAGGGGCGGGGCCCTTTGCCGAGGGGTATACGAGAAAGCCATCGCCATTGACCGGCGTAATGTCGACCAGTCCTTGGCGGGGGTTTTGTTCGATGGGATGGGAATTGATGTTCCAATAGTGCATTCCGCGAACGCCGAGAGCCCACAATTGCCAAAACAGGACCCGGTGTTCGATCGCCGCAAAATCGACGAAGAAATTGGCGTAGGGCCGCGACGGGCTGTGATTGATATAGGCCCAGACCTTGCCGCCCGCCTGAATCCGCTCGAGAACCGTCTTTCCGTTCGCGGTGTCGAATACCGGAAGATGAACGCACCAGATTTGCGCGGCGTCCGAAAGAAGCGGATCGAGGCCGTAGGTCGAAACCATCATGGGAATCTCCGGCGCCGTATCCAGCCAGTTCTGCATGCGCTCAAAAAGACGGGGCCACGCCGGCTGAGGCGGCTCATCGCCGATGTGGCAAAAGGCCCTGCCGCCCAACCCGTGCGTCTTAACAAAGTCGTTGGCAAGGGTCAGTTGTTCGGGCGCTGCGAGCAACGACGGCGGCACCGCATAGGTGGTAGCTCCTCCCTCGCGCAGGACAGCCAGCCGTTTTTCGTAAGCCGCCAGGCTGGCTTGATAATCCGCGCTCTCGGCGGGAAGCGCAGCCAAATCACGCAGCGTAATGCAGTGCTCGAAGGCATCCTGCAGATAGGCCTGCTCCAATTCGGCTGCGCTGCCTTTGTATCCCATTCGCTTGCACATGGCAAGCGCCCCCTTGGACCAGAATCCAAAATCGGTTTTCAAAGCCGGCTTCCGCGGCAACTCGAAATCGTAGACGGTGGCTTCGAGCCAGAACTCGAGAGGCGCGCCACTCGAGGAAACCAGCTCGGCCAGCCCGCGATATAGCCCTGGGGGCGTCCCGGGAGGGGCATAAACGGTTATCCACAACGGACTGCAGACGCCCCCTCGAGCCATAAAAGGTCTTAGTGGTTCGAGCGGGTCGGGCCAGCTTCCGGTCGGTCCCTCGAAATGACTGGGTACGGTAACAGGGCAATAACCGACGCGGTACGCCTGAATATTTTCGCTGGAAATGCGCGCATTGGCTTCCGAACTGACAAGATCGGGAAGGTGAAGAGATACGTCAAGCCAGTTTTCTCCCTCGGGCGGCCGCAACACCACTTGGACCGATTCCCGCTCGTTTCGCGCAAGGCTGAGGCGCACTCCCGGGTCGATTGTGCCGGTCGGGACCGGTTTATCATCGGAAAAGACCTTGTTCAACGGCGATTCCGCCCAGATCGCGGCCTCGCTACGAGCAAGCATGTCGCGTTCAATAGAACGGGACTGGCGGTCCAGAACGTGCGGCGCATTGGTCCAGGCTTCCATATCCCACTCGGCGGCTTCGCCGACGTAAAACTGGGTATCGAGAGCGCCGTGCGGTGCATTAAGGCCTTCTCCAAGCTCAAAAGATACTCCGTCTTTTTCAAAAAGAGCCAGCAAGTCGTAGGCGCCCTTGCCCGGGGCGGTCCATGCATAGGTGCACCGAACAACCGTATCGGTACCAAGGTTGAACTGTTTCGGCTCGAGTTTCCAAATGCGGCCGTTTGGCGCAAGAACCGAGGCTTTGATCACGAGGGGAGGCAAGTCTTTTGCGCCCGCAAGGTGCATGACCAGGCGTCCCGGTTCGTAATCCACTTGGGCCGCCAATTCCGTCGTGGCAAAGTCGACGTGCGATAAGCCCCGGACCAGATTGACCCGGTACGCCGTTTTCCACGCGGTTTTCGCTTCAAACAGCCGTGGCACGTACGCGGCCTGGATAGCGCAATGGGAACCATTCACATCCGGCTCGATCAACATCGAGTGCAGATCCTCCGCATCGAATACGGCATAGACCGTCTCGCGTAGTTGGCTATCCGTGGCCGCGACCCAATTGCGTGAGGCCGGAAAATAACCCTTCTGCTCGATGCGGCGAACGCCTCGCAAGGTGGGCGCATCGATGCGATCGGCTGAATTCAGTTTTCCTCCCGGCGCAAGTTCGGCGCGCACCCACGGCGCTACCCACTGGTCCCCCTCTCCCGCATTCTCGACCGTCCAGCGCACTCGGAGGGAGGCCTCCCCCGGCATAGGCTCGATGAGGCGCCGGCATTCGAGACCGGCGATGTTTGGCCCATCGCAATCGTAGGAATAGCGCAGGACCGGCCGCCCGGGAATATCCTCAACCACCTCGAATTTGACGTTCAAACGCCGGTTGGGGACATAGAAACTGCCAACGCCAAACCCCTCGAGAAGGAGGCCTTTGCCGCCTGCCTGATTCCGCGAGCTGCCGCGGAACCCAAACCAAGATACGTTCGCCGGCCCATCCGCCGGCAGCACCACTTTTAGTTCGCCCGTCTCGATTTCGACATCGTCGTCCCCGACGGAGGCGGCGGATACACCAGGACAAACGACTCCCGCGAGAAACAGCACAAGCAAAACAGATGCGAAAAACCGCATGGTATAAAATCTCCCTTGAACCTGACTTCGAATACAGCGATTCTACTAAACACGCCCTCCTGAACCAATGCGGGGCCCGCTTCGGCTGAACGAACGAGGAGCGGTCTTAACCACGGAGGTCACGGAGACCACGGAGGTTTTTCCCCGCTCTGTGCTGACCGTGGTTGAATTCTTCTCACGCTTTCAAGGCCGTCCTTGCTCCATTTCGCTACGGACTGGCTCTGCCGTCGCCTCTCCCGTCACGCTTACGCCCTTCCGTCACCCCTGCGAAAGCAGGGGTCCAGTGTGCGTCCACAGGGGGCCTTTTGCAAGCCCTCTGGATTCCTGCTTCCGCAGGAATGACGGTCAAAGCCGCGCCCGTCCTCCAACTCCGGTGAGCGTACTCATACACCCGGATAGTGACCGGCGACGGCGCCGGTCCCACACCAAAGTTAAAAACGCGGGTGAAATGACTGAACT
>JAWODE010000308.1:0-5063 GCA_046483455.1 Candidatus Hydrogenedentota bacterium
ATTACGCCGTTGGTTGCGCCCACGCACGGCAGAACTTCCGCATCGAGCCCAACGGCGATATCGTGTTGTGTTCGCCTGCCGTGACACGGGTGCCGGCGCGAGACACCTCCCGCACGAAACAAAAGACCGCGGCACGTTTCTTCTTCGGGCTCGAGAAATGGCTTCCTATGGCGCGTTATCCCGACCCGGACCCGGTTCTGGCATACGACATCGCGGTCCGAAAAGGCAGCGTGACGCTTTCACAAAAGTGCATCGCGGTGCCCTTGCAGGGCTCGATTCTCGATGAAGCATGGGCCGGCGACGGCCCCATGGTGTCACTGGTGCAATTTCGTTTCGAAAACCATGGCGAATCATCGGCGACGGCGACTCTCCCAGTCCGGTACTCCGACGATTCGCGCGGTACGCAGAATAAGTACCTCACCAATAGCGCAGAAGCCCACGACGATCTTGTGCCGGGGAGCCCCATGACGGAACTCAACCTGAACGGCGACCAAGTCTACAGCGATTGGGAGGGGTCTCCGGCGTTGCGGTGTATGCTGGATACCTCAATGCATGCCGCGGGGCGCGATGGCATGGTCGAACTGTCGCGGGAATTGGCCCCCGGAGAATCCTGCACCGCACTGATCAAAATCCCTTATGTTGCCTTGGACACCGAAGAAGAAGTAAGCGCCCTCGAAGCATTGAGATTTGAGCCTTGCTATGCGGATGTGCGGGCATACTGGACGCGCAAAGCCGAGAGGGGCGCCACCGTGCGAACACCCGAGCCGCAACTCGAGTCACTGCACCGAACCCATCCCTGCCATGTATACATCACCGATTTCGAAATGCCCGACGGGAGTGGCCTGATTAACACCTCGGTGGGCACAGCCACCTACGGCAACTTCGCCAATGAATCCTGCATGATCGTGCACGATCTGGACCAGCGCGGCCTGCACAACGAAGCCAGACAGCGCCTGATGCTCTGGGTAAAATACCAGGGGACTGCCGAACAGCCGGGCAACTTCACGGATTACCAGGGCATGTTCTACGGTGCGGGGGGCTTCGAATCGGGCGCCTGCAATCAGCATCATGGTTGTGTCTTGTGGTGCCTGGCCGAGCATTTCTTCCTGACGCGCGACAGGGACTGGTACCAGAGCGTGGCGGACGCGGTTGTTACCGGAGCGGATTGGGTGTTTCGCCAACGTAAAAACACCATGAAACATCTCCCCCATTCGCGCAAATGGGAACACGGGTTCCTACCGGCGGGAAGTCTTGGGAACATCAAAGATTTTCATTACTGGCTCTCGACGAATGCACTCACCTGGCGTGGAGTCGAATGGACCGCACGCGCACTCGAGCGCATCGAACATCCCGAGGCTTACCGCATACGCAGTGAGGCAAACGCGTACAAGAAGGACCTTATCGAGGGATTCGAAACCATGCGCCAGTACGCGCCGCTTGTACGCCTGCGCGACGGGCGCTGGGTGCCGCATTACCCCAGCCGGTTATATCGCCGGGGACGGGATTTCGGCTGGCTCCGCGAAACCCTCGAGGGTGCAATGTATCTCCTACTCTCCGAACTTTACCCCAGCAATGGGAAGGAAGCGGACTGGATACTCGATGATTACCAGGACAACCGCTATCCGGAACCGCCCTACGGCTACCTCATCCCCCATTTCGAGCGAACCTGGTTCGATCGGGCGGGCTTCTCGTTCCGGCCCAACCTTCTGGCGGGTCTGATGCCCTATCTCGAATGCGACGAGCCGGAGCTCTACATCTGGATGTTCTACAACGCCTGGGCTGCGTGTTACCGCGAAGAACTCAATGCCATGGTCGAGTATCCCATGCCGTTCCTCGGCTTCTCGAACGCCGCGAACTTCAAGACGAGCGATCAAGCCAACGCCACGATGTGGCTGCGCTTTATGTTCGTGTACGGTAAAGAGGGTTTGCTCCATCTCGGGCGAGCCATCCCGAGGGCGTGGTTTACACAACCGGAACCTTTCGAAGCCCGCGACGTTGTAACCTATTTCGGGAAAGTCGGCGTGCGTTACAGCCCACTTCCAGAGCAAAATGCACTATCCGCAACGGTCTGGCTTGACCTCGAGGAACCGCCTGCCCGGGTTCTTCTCCGGTTCCGCCATCCTGAAAAGAAGCCTATCGCGGATGTATTGGTAAACGGCACATTGCACACGGCATTTGACGCAAAAAGCGGCGATGTCGATCTTACGGGAAAGACAGGACTCCTGGAAGTAAAAACCCGGTATGGCGAATGATGGAGCCAACACGGACTAAAACGGACAGACACAGATATATCGGACCCTACGAACGGAATCAGCGCCTTCGGACAAACACTGAGCCCGTACAGAAAATGATAAATCTATCTCATCTCCAAAGAGGAGGTTGGCGAGATTATACCGCGGCTGCGGCATCATGGCACTATTCCGGTATGAGGACATGGACTCGCTGGCCCGGGAGCGTGAATGTCAGCTTGCCATCCCTTACCGTGGCTTCGTCTTCGGTATAATTCTCGACATAGCGCACGCCACTAAAGCTATCGAGCCCGCCGATGGTGTAAGTGAGAGGGTCCGTCCAGTCATTCACCACCAGGAACCAGACTTTCCCTGACACGGCCTTCGGAAGAATGCGAATGCCCCGGTCCACCGACCCGAAGGTTTCCGCGATACCAACCGCAAGATCACCAGAGGCATCCGGTGCCGATAATATCGGCTGAAGTGCTTTCAATTCGTTGATTACCGTCAACAAATCCGCCCATAACCGGGAGTCTTTCTCGATTCTCGAGGTCCCCCAATAGAGAACCCCGCGAGCACCGTGCACGATGGCATCGTAGGCCATGAACCGGGTCTCCTCGAGAGTCGGCCGCCGCCCTTTTTCCGAATCGGGGCTGGGATTGTCGCTGAGATCGCGCCACCCGAAGCCCTGGAGGACCATCCAAACCGGTTTGCCCGGCGCGGCCGCTTGCATGCGAGCCGTGTAGGCCCCCACCGCGGCAAGGGTGCGTTCGGCCAGGTCGGAATGACCGGTCTCAAAGACCGGCACGGGATAGATGTCGCAGCCAACGATATCGGCGGCGCGGTTAAACGCGGTCAACTCGTTTAATTGGTTACGTGGAGCATGATTCATCCAAATGGGATGCTGGGGATCAAGTTTCTTGAGAAATTCGTATCCTTGGATCATGCCGGCGCACATTTTCGCGGCACGCTCGGGGGCATTCGAGAGCCCGAAGTCGGGTCTTGGGGGCTCCTGGTCCAGTTTTCGCCAGACGGCATTCGCCGTTTCCTCGGCTTCGGCATACCGGCCCTGACGCCAAAAGTCGCTCGAGTGCTGCATCATTTCCCGGAGCTCGGTTTGGAGCGCTGCGTCGTCGAGATCGCTGATCTTGGCGCGCAACTGCGCCGGTTCCTCGTTGCGACGCCATTGAATGGCCCTGTAAAAGCAGTTCCAGAGCGCTTCGTCGGGCACTTCCCACACAAGCAGGGCCGGGTGTTCGCCCAATTCGGCTGCCATACTTTCGAGTGCCGCCTGACGCGCGGCCTGATCCTCACTGAAATCGATGTTGTATCCCGTATTTATCCACGCCCAGAGATTGTGGGCATGTAGGCGGTCCAGCGCCGCCGCCTCGGCGCTCGCGCGCACCAAGTTGAACCCTGCTTTGGAAACCTCCTGAACCAACGCGTCATCACCGGGATTCTCATAAAGCCCAATAACAAAGGTGCGTTCACCGTCGACGACAAGCATGCGGTCTTCGGCTACCTTTGCCGTAACAGCATTCGCCGCAACCCCCATGAGAACAACAACAGCCGCCAGAGAAGCCAGCCGATAGCAGTACATGGTTTCACTCCTTCATTTTTGTCCATTTTATGGCGTGATCAGCATCGTAGAGTATTGGCGTTCATAACACAAGGTGTCGGACGTGCGATTGTTTGACACGATATAGTGCGCTGCCTATACTAATCGCTAATATATGCCCTGCAGGGGCGATAACGGGTCCCAGCGATGAATTACGGAGTGGACGGTAACATCCTGAACGGTAACGTGCTGGTGCTGAATCGTTCGTGGATTGCAATCCACGTCACGCCGGCACGTCGTGCTCTGAGTTTACTATACGCTGGCACCGCCCGGGCAGTTCATCCTACCGAGTATTCTCTGCACGGGTTTGAGGACTGGGTCATTTTGTCCCAGAACGGCTTGGGCGGCCGCTACGTACACACCCCAACTCTGCGTATTCGCATTCCGGAAGTGGTGCTTCTTAACGGCTTCAATGGCTTCATTCGGCGTGAAGTGCCCTTTTCGCGGCAAAGCATCTACGACCGCGACAAGAACACCTGCCAATACTGTGGCAAGCATTTTTCCCGGTCGCGGCTCACCATCGATCACGTGATTCCCCAGTCGCGCGGCGGGTTGGACACGTGGGACAACCTCGTGGTGGCCTGCCTGAAATGCAACGTGAAGAAGGGGAACCGCACCCCGGAAGAGGCTCGGATGCCCTTGCTTCGCCGCCCCCGCAAACCGGCTTGGTTCCCCCACGTAGGAACCCGGTTGCCGGAAGATCTGCTGGAAATCTGGGGACGTTTCATCGAAGTCCCGGCATAGGCCGGCGGCAGCAATGTCAGCCACGGAAAACCCCTCATTTGCCGAGATCGTCCTGCCGCTGCCGGTAGATTCGGCGTTCACGTACAAAGTCCCGCCCTCACTGCAAAAACGCATCAAACCCGGGATGCGGGCGGTGGTACCGGTGCGGAAACGCATTGAGACAGGTTACATTGTAGGGCTCTCGGACAAAACTGAAATCGAAAAACTGCGGACGATCATCGACCTTCCGGACCCGGAACCAGTGTTTTCGCGAGAAATGCTCGATTTGTGCCGCTGGATTGCGGACTACTACTGTTGTTCCTGGGGCGAGGCCCTGCACTGCGCCGTCCCGGCGGGCATTCGTGTCCGGTCGAAACTGCGTTACATGCTCCAGTTGGATCGCCTGGGACCAGGACGCTTCACCGACCGTCAGCGCAAGGTGATTGCCGAGTTACACAGCCGAGGGCCGCTGATGGAAGGGCAATTGGCAGCCG
>JAWODE010000353.1:0-2926 GCA_046483455.1 Candidatus Hydrogenedentota bacterium
GCCTGCGCGTGGTCTCCACTCCGGCAACGGAGGACGGGCTGTCCAGCCCGTCCTTGAGATCACCGTGGACGGTTACGTCCGCGGTCCTTGTGATAGTGACCGGGGACGACGCCGGTCCCACACCGGACGAATCTTCGAGGCAGCGAAACATGAGCCCTTCGGCTCACCCGTAGACCATGAAAATGCCGCCAACCACGCTCCGGCAACGGAGGACGGGCTGTCCAGCCCGTCCATAAGACCACCGCGGACGGGTACGGCCGCGCTTTTTGTCAAAGTGACCGGCGAGGGCGCCGGTCCCACACCGGACGAATTTTCGAGGCAGCGCAACATGAGCCATGGGGCTCACCCGTAGACCATGAAAATAGGGTCCGCCACGTTCCGGCAACGGAGGACGGGCATTCCTGCCCGTCCATAAGACCAACGCGGACGGTTACGTCCGCACTCCTTGTAATAGTGGCCGGCGAAGGCGCCGGTCCCACACACCGGACACATTTTCGAGGCTCACTCGCTGTGGCGTGGTCTCCCCTGGCCCGCCGAAGCGTCCGTGCGAAGGGCGCTGACCGTGCCATCCATCAATGCCCGTCTTGCCACCCGCCGGTATCCCGCCGCGCCTCAACTCCAATCATTCATTCCTTCTTCTCTCCGAGATAGCTGTAGCGCAGGGTATTCGGCCGCACGCCGAGGGCTTTGGCGGCGGCGGTGTAGTTGTGGTCGAAGAGGTCCCACACGCGGCGGGCGTACCGGCATCTGACTTCCTCTATAGGTAGAACGTCGCGCTGGGTGCGGGGTAGAAGGACATCATCGGCAGACGACGGCCTCCGGTCTGCCGCGCGGAGTTCCCCGAGGGCCTTCTCTTCGTCCACGGCTTCGCGGATGGACAAATCGAGATAGAAGGCCCGTTCGATAAGCTTGATAAGCTGGCGTACATTGCCCGGCCAGTCGTATTCGCGCAGGATGGCGTAATCGTTTCGGCTGAGCGAGCGATCGTAGCCTTCGTTTTGCAGCATCTCGATGCGCTCTTCGAGAATGATGCGGATGTCTTCCAGACGGTCGCGCAACGGAGGAACGTGAAGCCGCAGGGTGCTCAGGCGGTGGTAAAGGTCGGCGCGAAACGTTCCCGCGCGAACCATCTCGGGGAGATCGCGGTTGGTGGCGGCGATGATCCGCACATCCACTCGCACGGCGGGCCGGTCGGCGCCCTCGGGAGTGATCCAGCCGTCTTCGAACACGCGCAACAGCTTCGCCTGCACCTCGAGTGGCAATTCCCCGATTTCGTCGAGATAGAGGATGCCGTTGCTGGCCGCGACAAGCCGCCCCTCGCGCTCCTTTTCGGCCCCGGTGAACGCGCCTCTAACATGCCCGAAGAGGTCCGAATTGGCCAAGCTCGCGCTGCCCGCGTAAAGCGCACAGTTCACGGGAATGAAGCGCTCCTCCTTGCGCCGGCTGGCCTCGCGCACCAAATGGGCAACATGCTCTTTGCCCACCCCCGACTCGCCCATGATGATCAGGGGTCTGTCGATGGCCCCACACTTCTTAATACGCTCGCGCAGCTTCTGGATTTGGGCGGACCGGCCGTGCAACACGTACTTGAACCGCGTTTGGCGGAAAAACTTCACCGCGCGCTCATCCTCGACACCGAAATTCAACTTCGCCAGCTTGCGCACCGTATCGAGGTAACTTTCTTCATCCTGGTATTTGAAATACTGTGAAATTGCGGCCGCGACCAAGTCCGCCCAGTTCTGCTCGTCAACGGTCTGCTTTTTCGCCCGCTTGCCGTGCACCAGATTGTGGTCGCACAGGGCCAGTTCGGCCAGAAACCGGGGCGCCGCATCGCCGGTCAATTGGAAATGCTTGAGCAGCGACCCCGTATTGCTGTCGGCGTCGATAAATACGGGTGTGCAAAAGGCCGCGAAGCGTTCGCGGTCTTTCTCGAGGTATCCCCGCCCGCAATGCCAGTACACCTTGCCGCCCCGTTTCGCGATGGCCGCGCAGCCCTTCTCCACCACGCCCCAGTCGCAGTAGACCCCGACTCCGCACACATGGACCTCGCGCAAGGCCGACCGCGAAAGCTGTTGAAGCGTCTCACCCACCCGTCGGGCACTGGTCGTGATAATCCCGGCATTCGGATACCTGTTAAGAGCCACCGCCGCCGCGCAAGCCCCGTCCAACCCGTAATACGTCACAATGATGTGCTTCCCTCTGGTCCCCATAGTCGCCCCCCTTGTCTTCCAAGCGAAAAACAGACGTTTTTCGCGCCTCCACCTACCGCTCGTATTCTGAGCATAGCACGCAATTATTGATGACGCAACGGTGCGGCTTTTGTATCTATTGCCGCATATTTCCCCAAGATATTGCGGTTTTCAGCGCTGAATCGGGTTGGCATGGGAAGTGCTTTCTCGAAAGGTAGCCGGCGCAAGGACGCCGGACGCGAAGGAGAATTGAAGGGACTATCAACGCAAGGGGGATCGAACAATGGCGATTACGGGCAGCAAGTTCATGAAGGTATCCAAGGCACGCAAGCTGGACATCACGCCCCACGCAATGGACCGCATCGCGCAACACACGGGGCTGCAACCGACGGAAGGGTTGGCGCACACGCTCTTTCGCCGGAGCCGGCAGGTCAAAACGGGCGAGATGCGGCGATTGGGCTACCGGCCGGGGTACGCGCGGCGCATGGCCAACGGGCGGAAGTCGTGGTATTTCCGGTTCGTGCTGTTCGGCGAGGAACTGGTGGCGGTATTGCAGGAAGGGGCCTGTGCGGGGGAATACCAATGGGTCACGACCTATGGCGCCACGCCGCAGTCGGACCTGTTGCGGTGCGGGGATTACGACCTCCTTGCGGAGGCGTGCTAGTCCGGATATTTCACAGCCTTGGGCCGGCGAGCCTGAACTGCCTTGCGTAGCACATGTTGTATCAACACGTTGC
>JAWODE010000365.1:0-6290 GCA_046483455.1 Candidatus Hydrogenedentota bacterium
AGAAGCCGGAATTGCTATCTCGAGGCTTAGCAGCGTGCGTTCCATGGGCGCGAGGGTCACGTTCCATGTATTGGGCGTAATCGCCAGACCTTCAGGCGCCTCTATCGCGGATAGCGTCCCCTCGACATCTGTTTCCGCGAAGTTGTAGACCACTAGGGTGCAATCCACCTCCGTTCCCGGCTCGAATACCCGCTCGGGCTCCTGGGTCCAGGCTCGTTGCCGAATGACCGGCGGAATATCCGGCGCATCGAACTGCAGGACCACCGGCGAAGGCGTTCCTTCTCGGTATTCGGAGAGCGCGATGGTCCTCAGCGGCAAAGCGTCCGCGGCGCCCTCCGGCAACAGGGCGTACAGCGGCGCAGACGTGATTTTTTTCGGCGGAACTCTGTCAAGCGGCCGCCCGAGATAATCAAACGCGGCGTCGACGTTCAATTCCTCCGGCAATGGCCACGCTAGCGATTGCTTTCCGCGGCCGGGCCAGTCCGCCTCTTTCTCGACCCACGCGATAAGTAAGTCGTGCGCTTTTCCGTCTGGCATGCCGCGAAACGCATACACGTGCGCCTCCGGTTGTTCCGGCACATCCCAGCGGCCAAGGCAACGCGCCCCGTTCAGAAAACGCCCGAGGGCCGCAAAGGCGACGTAGCTTAAGCGCGGCGTGTAATCCTCACGCAGCAAGCCGAACTGCACCGTGCGCTCCGCCTCCATGTAGGGTCCGAGTATGAAATGGAAGTGGCGCGAGGAGCCCGAGAACAAGCTGGATGCATAGGACTGCGCCATAAAATAGGCCTTCAGTCGTGCATATTCGTGCGTGTAATCCCCGCCCGTCGATGCGGGCTCGGCTTTCATGCCGCGGTCGCACTCGGTCACCCAGATCGGCCTCCCGCATGCAGCCCCGCGTGCTGGTTTCCACAACTCGGCGTAGGCATGGGGCCAATCGTACGAGTGGATGCTGTAGATGTCATAATAGGGCCACGTTTCGTTGCGCAAGATCGTCTCGGCCTGGGCCGCCGTATTCACCCCGCCCAGCGGCCCCCAACACACCGGAAGGTCCGGGTCGCCGCGCTTGAAACCCAGGTAAGCGGCCTTTTGAAGCGAGCACAATTCGTCTATCGTCAACCCGCCAAAATTGCGCGCGTTGCCCTCGTTCCACGGTTCCCACGCATCGACACGGCCCTTAAAGCGCTGCGCCATTCCTTCGCAAAAGCGGTAAAGGTGAAGGAGATTCGTTCGGGGGCGATCGCCCTCGCCGTCCCGCGCCCACGCCGGCACCGTGTGGAAAACCTGCAGGATTTCAAGGCCCGCGTCGGACTGAATCCGCGCGGTGGCATCGTAATGCGTTTCCTCGACGAACTCGTCCGTGCCCGTCTGCATTTCGCGCCAATGGATGCGATCGCGAGCCCATTGAACCCCCGTAAGCGTCGCCAGCCGCGTTATTTCGGGCCATAGGTCGGGTTCTTCTCTGGCCAACCACGAGAGGGCAATATCCACCGCCACAGGGGAGTCGCCGGAGCGCAGGTGCACGGGTTCGTGCAACACGGCCGCCGTTGTAAACGCAACGCATTCATTTGATGCGTCCAGGAACTCGATGCGGTACCAGCCAATGGGCAGTGGGCCGAGATCGAGCACGCGCGCGTCTTCAAGTGTCCCGGAAGCCACCGGATTCAAGCCATCGTCCAGCACACGCCAGGCTATGGCCTCTTCCGGCGCAGTCGCGCATACCCTCTCACCCTCGATAGAGACGTTTCCGAAGGCAAAGCCATCCGCCTGGGCCGGCGCAGCGGCAACGACCAAAATCTCAATCATCAATGCAAGCATAACGGAATTCCCCCGTAACGGACTCTATTTCCCGCAGCATACGAAACGCGGAAACCCCGGGCAACTAAACACAGCCCCCGTCACCCCCCCTTTTTTCCGTCTCTCCTGCGAAAGCAGGGGTTTAGGGTGCCTTCACAGGACGCCTCTCGCATTCCCTCTGGATTCCTGCTTGCGCAGGAATGACGGGGCAAACCGTCCCTCTTGCGTCTCCCTGACATTTTACCTCCCACAAAATTGCTTCTTGATAGCCCAATAAGGTAAACTTCCTCGCCTCTTCTCTACGATTTCCGCAAACCCGCGGAGATTTTGCACCCATGAGGAACCCAGGCGCATGACTGCTGTCGAGAAAATACGAAACGTTGCCATTATTGCCCACATCGATCATGGGAAAACCACCCTGATCGACAGTATCTTTCGCGCGACCCACGTCTTTCGCGAGAATGCACAGGTCGCCGAACGCGTCATGGACAACAACGAGCTCGAGCGCGAACGGGGCATCACCATTCGGGCCAAGCACTGCACCGTCCAATGGAACGGCTACCGCATTAACATCATCGACACACCCGGACACGCCGATTTCTCGGGCGAGGTCGAGCGCATCCTCTCGATGGTCGATTCCGTGCTGCTCCTGGTGGACGCCAACGAAGGCCCCATGCCCCAAACACGCTACGTGCTCATGCGCGCGTTGCGCCTGGGCCTGCGCCCAATTGTCATCGTCAACAAGGCCGACCGGCCGAATGCCGACCCTGGCCGCGCACTCGATCTGACCTTCGACCTCTTCGTCGAGCTCGGCGGCAACGACGAACAGTGTGATTTTCCCGTTCTCTACGGCTCCGGGCTCCAGGGCTGGCTCGTCCGCGACCTCGAAAAGGATGCCCATGAGGGCCTGGACGCCCTCTTCGCGACCATCGTCGAGCATGTGCCCGCGCCCGAGGCAAATCTCGATGCTCCATTTCTCATGCAGGTGAGTACGCTCAGCTGGCATGACCACATCGGCCGCACCGGTACCGGCCGCGTGCTCCAGGGGCGGCTCAGACGCGGGGATGCGATATCCCGCGTCACTACCCGCCGTACTCGCGATCAATGGTTACGCCGAAAGACCGATGAAGTAAACGATGATTGGGAAGTCACGGGCGTCGAGGACGACCGTGCCGCATACCTCTGGGCCACCCAAGGCATCGAGACCGTCGTGTGCGACGAAATCACGGCTGGAGACATAGTTACCGTCGCCGGTCCCAAAGCCATCAGCATCGGTGACACCATCAGCGCGCCGGAACTCGATGAAGGCTGCGCTCTGCCGCCCTTGGACATCGAAGAGCCCACTGTCTCCATGACGTTACTTGTCAACACGGGTCCTTTCGCCGGGCAAGACGGGAACGCCGTCACCATTCGCCAAATCCGCGCCCGCCTCGAACGCGAACTGCGCACCAACGTGGCCCTGCGTGTCGAAGAAACAGAACGGGGCGACGGCATGAAGGTCTCGGGCCGGGGGGAACTACACCTGGCTATTCTCATCGAGGAAATGCGCCGCGAAGGCATGGAACTCTGCGTATCGCCGCCCGAGATCATCACCCACCGGGACCTTTCAAGCACACTCTTCGAGCCCTTCGAGGAACTGGTCATCGACGTGCCCCTCGAATTTCAGGGCACCGTCATCGAAAAAGTCGCCCAGCGAAAAGGCCAACTCATCAACGTCGAAACCAGCGGAACGGGCATGGTCCGCCTCGAATTTAGTATTGCCACACGCGGCCTCATCGGCTACCGCAGCGAATTCCTTACCGACACCCGCGGCCTCGGCATCATGGCGTCGCGCTTTTCGGGATACGAACGCTGGTCGGGCCCAATCGTCACCCGCGGCCGCGGCTCGATGATCAGCATGGACACCGGCGAAGCCACGTCGCACAGCCTCGAAAACCTCCAGCAGCGCGGGGTCTTGTTCATCTCACCGATAGACCCCGTATACGAAGGGCAAATTGTCGGCGAGCATGCACGGCCCGGCGATTTGCCCTGCAATCCAACCAAACGCAAGGCCCTTACCAACCACCGCGCCGCCGGAAAAGACCACGCCATCGGGCTCGACGTCCCCCGCACCCTCACCCTCGATGCCGCGCTCGAATGGATCGCCCCCGATGAGCTCGTCGAGGTCACCCCCAAGAATATCCGCGTGCGCAAAGCCATCCTGAGCGCCGAACAACGCAAACGCCTCCACAAACGCGTCGCGGACGAGTAAGGACCGGCGGCAGCCTCACGTGAAAAAGCCTTGCCAACGTTCGGCTTAGCGGTTATTGTGATGACCAGATGAGGCTTGGGCAAGCGGAAAGGAGCGCCGCAGGATGTCAGCATGGTACGATACGCTCGTAAAACCGGCCTATAACCCGCCCGGATGGATATTCACGCCTGTCTGGACGGTGCTGTATGTGCTAATGGCGGTGGCGTTCGTGGTCTTTGCGCTCCGCGGCCAAGGCCGCACGCGCTGGCTGGGCCTGACTGTCTATGTCGCCAACATCGCCGCAAACCTTATGTGGACGCCCCTCTTTTTCAAATGGCACCTCATCGGCGTCGCGTTTTGGGATTGCCTGTTCATCGCGGCGTCCGCCTGGTTTCTCATTATCTGGTTCTGGCGCACGACCCGCACGGGTTCGGCGCTCCTGATTCCCTACGCGCTCTGGACGAGCTTCGCGTGCGTCCTCAACCTTCATCTCTGGATTCTGAACCGGTAGCCCAAACGCACCGGCCTACTTCTTCACCGCAGTGAAGAGCACAAGGAAACATCCGAAGTAATTAATCGGACTGATCAGTCGGATCCGTCTGATCGGTCGGATGCATGTTTTCAATTCCTGCTCTGCGTATTCAGTGGCTCTGCCTTGTGAAGCGGTTCCGCCGGAACCACCGTGATCGCCTCCGGCGGGCATACGGCCACACACGCCCCGCAACCATTACAGCGCTCGGCCTCGACCCGGACCATGGCCGTATACGTCTCGCGCGAGAATTCCTCGATGATGGCCTTCCGCGGACAAATAAGCACACACGCCGAGCATTCTTTCTCGACGGCAAGCAGGCACGCGGCATGATCGATGCGAGCAAAGCCGATTCGTTGTTCATTCTTTTTGTCCAGCGCTAAGGCGGCAATCGCACCTGTGGGGCAATTTTGCCCGCAGGCATTACAAGTTTCCAGACAATAATGGGTATCGAAATTCAGTTTCGGCACGAGAAATGTCGCTACGTTCGGCGGTCGTACGTCGGGTTGGATAATGTTCGCGGGACACGACCGGACACAGTTCCCGCAACGAATACACAACGCGGCGAACCGGGTGTCATCGACCGCACCCGGCGGGCGTAAACGATACGCGTCGGCCGCGCGGGGCGCACGAATGGCCAACGCTGACACCGCCATGCCGCTCCCAACGCCAAGAAAGGCCCGGCGGGCAAGTTTAAGGTCCACCTCTTCTGTTTTACATGGTTTGGACGAAACGCGCCGGGCGAAAGCGCTGTTGAGCTCCGCCAGAAGGTCCTGGGTCGCACCCAAGGGACATAGCCGCCTGCACCACAACAACGGAAACGCGAGGCTCAGCACGATTACAAGCAACAACCCGGCGGCATACACCAGTTGCGGCAGGAAGAAAGGCACATGCCCCCCACCCGCGGCGCCTGTGAACAGGCTCAAAGGGTCGAGCAATAAAAAAAGCGGAAGCGACACGATCGCCCCACCGAGCGTAAGAAGCGCAAACCACTGGCCAAGCGGGGGCACGCGCGGATAGCTACATTCCGCCGACGGCCGCGCCTTCGCGCAGAGTTCCACGAGCCATCCCACCGGGCAAAAATAACGGCAAAAACCGCGCCTGCGCCAAATAACAAACACCAACATGGGAAGCGCGAGCAAGGCGGACCACCCCACGACCCGCGTCGCGATAACCGTGCACACCATCAGAAACGGACTGAGCACGGGCAGCGCGTAACGCAGCACAATGGGCGGCAGGAAAGCCGCACACGCCGCCAAAAACACGAAGATGGCGAGTCGGGACCCGGTCCGCGCGGGGAATAACGTCATCCCAGATACGCCCCCTGCTTCTTCAGCAGGCCCTGAAGTTTCGTCACGTTCACTTTTCGCGGCGTTGAATTCTCCTGAACGGCCAGGGCTGCCGCCGCGCCCGCGGCCTGGCCCGTCAACATGCACGGCGCAATCAGGCGCGTGTAATTAAGCATGGTGTTATCCGCTGCTACACACCGCCCCGCCGCGAGCAGGTTGTCAACCCGTTGCGGCACGAGGGTGCCGTAGGGAATAGGACACGGCAGCCCTTTCAGGAAGGAGTATGTCCCTCCGATGCCGATCACATCAGGGTAGGTCTTCTTGTTCAGGGTATCCTCGAGCCGGAGCTCCTCGGTTCCCACAAGCGTGCGCGAGGCCCGCACACCGATCTGCGACGCCACATCCAGCAGAAACACGTTTTCGTACCCCGGCGTTTCTTGTATCTTCT
>JAWODE010000380.1:0-5279 GCA_046483455.1 Candidatus Hydrogenedentota bacterium
GAAGCCCAATGAGACCGTGTTGCCGGGGGTCGTGGGCGTAGCGGTGTGAGTATCGTAGGGGGTACCGACGCAGCTTCGGCATGTTTAGAGCGGCAGCGTGTCCAGGCTGTGAGGAAAGGTGAACGCTTTGTGAGTCAGGGACCGGACAATCAGTACGGCGGCGGCGATTCTTCGTTCGAGCGGATCGACGCGGACGCCGTGTGCGAGGAGTGCGGCACGGTCAATCCCGAGGGCACACTCTTCTGTAAAACGTGCGGCAACAACTTGCGCGATCAGCGTACGCGCCGGATGTCGGCAGAGGGGGCGGGAGAGTACCAGGATACTCCCGCGCAAACGAGCCGCCGGGTGTTTGTCGGTCTACTGACGGTCCTGGCCCTCTTACTCTTGGTGTGGGCCGCCATGCCCGGCAACGTACAGCGTCTGCAAGATAGACTGACGCGGGGCATGTCGGAAGACCTGTATCCTGAGGATGCGGACCCGACCATTTACTGGGACGGCCCTATCTCAGATGTATTTGATGCGATGGCGGAGGATTTGCGCGATAATCCAGTGACAAGCGAACAAATTCGCCAGTCGGATGAGACCGATTTTTCGGGCCAGACTAGCTACGGCGGCAAATACTTCTTGCGTAATGGGATTCGTCCGGATGACCCTGTTCTGGGATCGGCGCTGGTGGTGGAGTCCGAGAACGATCTGTATTTTGTGGCGATTTTGGGAGACACGGAGATTCGTGGGATTGGAGACACAGAGACGACCCGTTACCCGAGTGCCCGGTTTGTGGGTATCCGGAGCGACGGGCGGTTTTCGAGCGGTCACGGGTATGCTCAGCCCACCGAGGACGGGAACTTTGTATGCGTGGGGCGGCGCGAGAATAGCGATTACAACTACGAGATCATGGCGTTCCGCGTTCCCTGACAACAGCGCCGGGTGAAACTTCCCGCGGGCACCGCGCCCCGCACAATTCAGTCCAACCGCGCAGGGTTGCTGCATTTCAGCTGATGAGGTAGACAGAGGTATGACCGAAGAGAAGTCCGGATTTTTCGGGCGCTTGCGTGAGCGCTTAAGCAAGACGCGGACAACCGTTGTCGAGAGCGTCAAACAGGTCTTTGCGGCCCATGGGCGGGTCGATGACGCCTTTTTCGAGGAATTGGAGGAGGTACTCATCGAAGCGGATTTCGGTGTGGACACGGCCCTGGGGATCGTCGAAGACATGCGTGAGAAAGCGCGTCAGAAGGGCATCGAGGGTACCGAGGCCCTGCTCGAGATACTCAAGGAAGACTTGACGACGTTGCTCGAAACAGGGGAACACGGGTTGAATTGGGATGCCCCGGAGAAGCCGCATGTGACGCTTATTGCAGGGGTGAACGGCTCGGGAAAGACCACCACCGCCGGGAAACTGGCTTCACGTTTGAAGGGCCAGGGCAAGGCGGTCATGCTGGCAGCGGCCGATACGTTCCGGGCGGCGGCGGTCGAGCAACTTGCGATCTGGAGCGAACGGGTCGATGTGCCTCTGATTAAGCATCAAGAGGGTGCGGACCCGGCCGCGGTGGCCTACGACGCGGCCGATGCGGCCAAGGCGCGAGGAATAGATTGCCTCTTGATCGACACGGCGGGCCGTTTGCACACCAAGGTCAACCTCATGGAAGAGCTGAAGAAAATCCAGCGGGTTGTTGCAAAGCGTTTGCCGGGTGCGCCGCATGAAGTGTTGCTCGTGTTGGATGCTACCACGGGCCAGAACGGCCTTCAGCAGGCGCGTATTTTTACGGACGCGTTGCATGTAACGGGTCTTGTCTTGACGAAACTCGATGGCACCGCGAAGGGTGGCATCGTGGTGTCTATCCAGAAGGAACTAGGGGTCCCAATTAAACTTATCGGTGTTGGAGAAAGCGTGGAGGACCTCCAGCCCTTCAACGCCCGCGAGTTTGTCGAGGCGCTATTTTCTTAAGCGCGAAAACCGGCCCCGCGCATCAGGAACACCACGCTTTAGATGAATTGAGTCCCGTTAGGGACGATAGAGAATGGTCCGGAGGCCCCGTGCGCCGCTCGATCCTCCCCTTTGCTCCTGTGAGCCACGAAAAATAGGGGGCCATTGCGTGGAAAGAGGCTGATCAGTCAGGAGGGGGTGGGACGGCGTGGCTCCGCGCGGACGTTTTGGCTTAGCAGGCGTTGAGATAGCACAACCATCCTGCTCATGATTGAGTTTTCCCGGCCTCCCTGTTTTCGAGAATGTGGGCGCGGCAGCTTGCCGCTTTCCAGGACCTTAGCGCCTACGTCAGAAATCCCGACGCAGCAAGAGCTCGCTTGCAGGGTTGCTGCAGCCGCGAGACCTGTGCCAGAGACGCCGTCTCGAGTTCCGGATTGCCATTTATGTGCGCGCGGCGTGATATAGGTAGAATGGTAATCGAGGCACCGAACGCAGGGAGATCTCGTCATGGCGCCAGCGGATTCGACATTACTGAGACAATGGACCCAACGCGGCAATCCGGAAGCATTCGAGACGCTTGCGTCGCGGTATTCGGGGATGGTATTCGCCACATGCACCCGCATTCTGGGGGATGCTACCCAGGCGGAAGATGTCACCCAGGAGTGTTTCGAGACACTGGCGACGATCGACAAGATGCCGCGAGGGCACTTGGGGGCGTGGCTGCACCGGGTCGCGACCAACCGCGCCATCGACCGCATCCGCCGCGAGAAACGGCGTCAGGCCCGCGAGGAACGGTATGTCGCCGAGCGCGGCACGTCCACCGAAATCCGGTGGGACGACATCTACGAGCACGTAGACCAGGCCATCGCGGAGTTGTCGGACCGGGTCCGCGAACCCATTGTGGCCCATTACCTCGAGGGCCGGACCCATGCGCAGATCGCCGAAGCGTTGGGCATCTCCCGCCAGGCCGTCACGCGCCGAATCCGGCGCGGCATCGAGAAGGTCCGGGGCACGCTTCGGCAGCGAGGCATCCCGGTGGCGGGCGCGGCCCTTGCGGCCATGCTCACGGCCAACGCCTCGCAGGCGGCGCCCATCCCGGCGTCACTCCAGACCGCCTTGGGCCGGATCGCGGTCGCGGGCTACCAAGGGGCCGCGGTGGCTGGCGCGACGGGCGCCACGGCGTCGGCTTTGGGAGGGTTGCTGACAGCCAAGACCGCCATTATCGGTGCGATCGTCGTTGCGGTGGCCGGAATCGCCACTTGGACGATTACGCATCGCAAAGAAGCCGGGCCACAGCCCCCGGTGGCCTCGCCAATGGAATCTCAGTCCTCAGACGTAACCAGCGAGATTACTGCCCCGGAGCCCGTCCTGCCGGAAAGGCAGGGCACCGGGAATCTGCGCATGGCCTCCGCCGCAACCACTGCTTCTGGAGACGCCTCCGCGGGGGCAGCGGTTGCGGAAACCGAAGGCGGGGTCATCACCGGCCGCATCTATGACGCCGATTCGGGAGAGGGGTTGCCGGGCCTTCGTCCCTATGCTGTGCCTGTGGGAACAGGGAGGTCCGTTGGGAAGACCGAGGAGTCTGACGCATCGGGCCGCTACCGCATTACAGGGCTGCCTCGTGATACGTACCGCGTCAGCCCCTCGCGCCCGAAAGACTATCCGCAAATGAACCTCAACTTGCAAAGCATGACCGTGACGTTACCGGAAAATCAGACAGTGGAAGGCATTGACTTCGCCCTGGATAAGGGCATGCCGGTTTCGGGTCGGGTAGTCGATGCGAAAGGCACACCGGTCGGAGGGGCGAAGGTGGCTGGACGGGCCAGCGCATGGTGGGGCGCGGAGAGCACCCAGTCGGAGAACGATGGCACATTCAGGATCCCGGCAGGGCAAGCGTGCAACGACCTCATAGTGCAGGCCGGCACGGACGATTTTGAAAGCGAACTGCTCGGCCCCCTCACGGTTACCGAGAAGGGCCTTGCCGGACTGGAACTGCGCCTGACGAAACCGAAAACCGCCAGCATCGCCGGGGCGGTCGTCGACGCCAACGGCCGCCCCGTGGCAAAGGCGCACATCCACCTGGAACGCGGCAAAGAGGACTATCTCGCAGGTTCGGGACGGACTGAAACCGCGGCGAATGGGACATTTCGCGTCGAGAACCTGGCGGCTGGGGAGTACGGCATACTCGTGACGCCGCCGGAGCAGACCACGTTCAACAAAGATGACGAAGAGATGCGCGCGACGCTGAAAGAAGGTCAGGCGCTGGCGGGCCTGCGCCTTGTACTCGGCGCCGACAAGGGCGGCCTGGCCATCGCGGGACGCGTCGTCGACACCAGCGGAAAGCCCGTGGACAACGTCCAGGTAAGCACCTTCGGCCCCGTGCGGGAAACCGCCGAGTCGGGCAAAGACGGAACATTCCTCATCACCGGATTGCGCGAAGGGGTCTATAGTCTTTCCGCCCATCGCGGGCGCCGGGAGTGGAGTGATCCGCAATACAGCTCTGTCACCGTGCAAAACGTCCGCGCGGGCACCATGGACGTCGAGATCATCCTGCAGGGTGTGGGGGCCGTCGAGGGACGCGTGCTTCGTGCCGACACCGGCGAGCCGCTTCCTGAATTCGAACTCTTCGTATCGAATGGCGGTGCGGACCGGTTCAGCAGCGGCCTCCTGATGAACGGCCAACAGGTAAAGCACCCCGAGGGGCGCTTTTCCCGGGAGATATACGTGGGGCCGGTAACGGTGACCGCTCGAGCGCCTGGATACGCGCCGGCGTTCCAGACCGTCGAGGTGCTTGAACACAAAACTACGGGCGGCATCGAGTTGCGTCTCAAACCGGCTTCCGCGGTAGCGGGAACCGTCGTCAACCGCCGGGGCGAGCCGGTCGCTGGGGCTCGGGTCTTCCTTGGCCCCATGGCTCAGCTTTTCAATCTCGAAGACCCTGCCGCGGAAACAGCTGCGGACGGCACGTTTGTCATTGAGGCGTTTCCGCCCGATATTCAAGAACTCTCGGCGGTCCACCCCGAGTACGCCCCGGGCATAGCGCCCGTCACGGACGAGACCACCATCGTCCTGCCCGAGGGCGGCGTCATAGAGGGAACCGTAAAGCTGGGCGGCAAGCCGTGCCCAAACGTGCCCGTGGAGGTCAGGTACATCGACGAGTCCAGCGCGAAGATTCCCGCATCGTTTATCAGGACGTCGGATGACGGGAGTTACCGAATCGCCGGGTTGGTGCCTGGAACTGTGAGCGTCACCGCGGGGACACACGGCCAGCGCCAGGCCAGCCGGGAAGCCGTCGTCGAATCGGGCACAACCACCCGCGTTGACCTCGCTTTTACTCCCGGCACCTCGCCCGGAT
>JAWODE010000411.1:0-4053 GCA_046483455.1 Candidatus Hydrogenedentota bacterium
ACAGTCCCGTCTCGCTCCTTCGTCGCTCACTTGGTACAGTCCCGGTTTTTGAAATTTTCGAGGCAGGGGCGGGGGAGGTTTTTGACAGGATTGACAGGATTTTCTGAGTGATTCTTTTGAGGAGCGGGGAGTTCTTTTTGGACAGTGAACCATGAGCCGTTCGGCTCGCCGTTGACCATGAAAATAGGGTCGGCCACGTTCCGGCAAAGGAGGACGGGTTTTCCAACCCGTCGTTAAGATCACCGCGGACGGACACGTCCGCGCTCGTTATGATACCGACCGGCGAGGGCGCCGGTCCCACACCGGTCAAGTTTTCGAGGGAGACCCGGGTTTGCTGCGCGAACCGTTGGGTCAATCCCGTTTTTCGCCGGGGCTTTATTTGCCAAGGCTGCTATGGCTTCCGTAGACTGTGGTGGGGCTGGAGAAGCCAATACCAAGGGGAAAATGAGCCATGAAAGACCGTTGCAAACCGTTGTTGAAAGAAGTGCAACACCACCTTCGCGAGGAATTGATCCCGTTCTGGATGACCCATGGGGTTGACGAGGAATACGGCGGGTTTCTGACTTATCTCGACAAGGACGGGAATCCCACCGGGGAGACCGTCAAGACGCTGGTTTGCCAGACCCGGATGATCTTCACGTTTTCGTCGATGTACCGCGCGGGATACGGCGGCCAGAAGGCGCTGGATATCGCGAAACAAGGCGTCGATTTCCTTCTCAGACACATGTGGGACCCGAAACACGGGGGATGGTACTGGACGGTCGAGCGCGACGGCACGCCCATCAACCGGAGCAAGCTCGGCTACGGCCACTCTTTCGGCATCTATTCGCTGAGCGAATATCAAATGGCCTCGGGCGACCCGCGCGGCCTCGAGTGGGCGCTCCGCAACTACGAACTCCTCGAAACCCGCATGGCGGACAATTGTTACGGCGGGTATTACGAATTTCTCGAGGAAGGTTTTGAGAAAAAGCGGCCCGGCAAGTACGGCGGCGACCGGAAGTCGTTCGATATTCACATGCACCTTATGGAAGCCTTCACGAACCTTTTTGAGGCCAGCGGCGCCCAGCTTATGTACGACCGAACCCAGGAAATGATCGAGTTGCTGTTCAAACGCATCATCCACCCCGAATTCGGCACGGGCATTGCGCAGTTTGCCCTCGATTGGACCCCGTTGCGCGCCATCATTTTCGCGGACGTCTGGGGTTCCGACCGTGACGTTGACGACGAAGCCGGGCGGCCCCTGAACAACACCAGTTTCGGACACAACGTCGAGTTTGCATGGTTGCTTAATCACACGCTGGAGATTCTGGGCGAAGAACGCAGTACGTATCTCGAGGCCTTCCGCAAAATCTATGATCACTGCCACCGTTACGGCATCGACTGGGAGCGCGGCGGCGTCTATTGCGAAGGCCCGCACGACGGTCCCGCCCGCGAAAAGAATAAGGAGTTCTGGCAACAAGCCGAATGTCTTGTGGGCATGCTTGACGCCTATTTGCTCTTTGGCGACGACAAATACATCGACGCTTACGAGAATGTCCATCGCTTTGTCATGGACCACGTTATCAACCACGAGGTCGGCGAATGGTTTCCTCTGTTCGACGAGAACAACAATCGGGTGTGGGATTACCTGGGCCATGCGTGGAAGATCAATTACCACACGGTGCGCTCGATGATTCAATGTGAAAAACGCCTCATGAAAATCGTCGGATAGTAGGCAAAGCGGCTGGGGGTAAAGGCTAAGCCATTATGGAAATCCTGGGTTTGGAGCTGGCGATTTGGGTAGTGCTGGGGGTTTATTTTGCCGCCATGATCCTTATGGGATGGTTCGCGCGCCGGCACATTCACGACCAGGACAGCTACCTGCTCGGCAACCGCGCTTTTAACATCTGGTACATGGTCATGCACGCGTTCGGGGCGGGCACCAATCCCGGCGATGTCGCGGGCGTGGTGAGCAAGACCGTGGACCGCGGAGCGGCGGGCGTCTGGGTTTCCTGGATGTGGCTGTTCGGCACGCCTTTTTATTGGATCATCGCGCCTATCGTACGCCGTTTGCGCGCGATGACCATGGCGGACTATTTCGAGCAGCGATATGGGGGATATTCGAGCGTTCTTTACGTGGTCCTGGCCACGGTCGGTATGGCCATGTGCCTGGCCAGCGTGCTTTTGGCGACCACGCGCACGGTCCAGGGGATGATGGGCAAGGCGGGCGGACCGGATGCCGACCTGTGGTTTTTCGGTATCCTTTTTTTCTCCACCTTTGTTTTTGTTTTGTACGGGTACTTTGGTGGGATCATTGCGGCGGTGAAGACGGATATGGTGCAGGGCATCATGATCATCGTTTTGTCGTGCTTGGCTATTCCGGCGGCGCTCCACATGCCGGAACTGGGCGGTTGGACGGAAGTCAAGGCGATCTTGCGGCAAGCATCAAGCGACGAAACGGAGTATCTCGCTATTGTCGATACAAAATCCTTTGATTTGTTCAACCTGATTCTGCTGTCCGTGAGTGCACCGCTCACCGGCCTGGCGTTGCCCCATCTGGCGACGGTATGCGGCAGCGGGCGCACCGAGTGGGAAAGCCGGGTGGGGTTCGCCACGGGCAATTTTCTTAAACGCGTATGTACGATGGGCTGGTGCATTCTCGCCTTGTGCTGGCTGGCTTTCCTTATTCAGAGTGGGAAGGCCATCCACCCTGATGCCGCATTCGGCGATTCCGTGCGCAGCCTGCTCTCGCCATTCCTCCAGGGGATCATGCTGGCTTGCATCATGGCGGCCGCGATGTCCTCGGGGGATGCCTTTCAGGTAACGGTGGCGGGCTTGTTCTCGAATAACGTCTACAAGCGTTTCCTCGATCCCAACGCGAGTCAAGCCACGTTGCTGAAGGTCACGCGGATAGCGGGCCTGGTTTTTGTGGGTGCATCGCTGGCCATCGCGATAGCCTATCGCAACAATATGGTCAACAGCATTATGGATTATTTCCGCATTCTAGGTTTTACGGGCATTGCGATTGCTGTCGGCATTGTGTGGCGGCGCATGAACGGGCCGGGGGTGTACGTGGGGCTGCTGTCGGCCGCGTTGTGCTTTCTTGTGCTTCGGTACGGTCTCGATGATGTCAGTTCGAATATCACTACCGGACTTCCCCTCCTGGCGGGCATCACGGGGTGTATCGCGGGAAGTCTGGTTACCCGCCCGCCGGACCCGGAACGCGTCGACCTTTTCCTGAAACGCATCTATACGCCCATCGGTAAGGAGGAGATGCTCGAGCGCAGCCTTGATGAAGTGGTGCCTCCCGGTGAGCGTGTCCTGACGTTTGGGGGGCTTTTCATTGTGAAGCCAACGCGCCAGACGTGGCTGGGCTTCTCTCTTTTCATGGCGATGTGCATCGCGTGCGTTCTTATACTCGTGGCCATTTTGGGGGGCTGAGCATACCGTGAACAGCCGGGAACGATTGGAGCACACCCGCCGCGCCGAGCCCTCTGACCGTACGCCGTTTGTTCCCTCGATATACGAGCACGGCGCCGCGGTCCTCGGGCGAAGTCCCGGCGAAGTCAGCCGCGATCCCGAGCTCATGGCCCAGGCCGCTCTCGAATCCTACACGCGTTACGGCCACGATCTCGTGACGGTGGGTATCGACATCTACAACGTCGAGGCCGAAGCGTGGGGGTGCCGCATCAGCGAAGGGAAGGGCGCCTCGATCCCCGGTGTCACGACACATCCCCTCGCCGGGTTTCCCGATCTCGACCCCGCCCGCTTAAACGAACCGCTCCCCGGCAAGGGCAACCGGCTCTTGCTGTTGGCCGAAGCCGCCGGGCAGGTTGTCTCGGCCATCGGCGATGAAGTCTGGGTCTACGCATGCCTCGGCGGCCCTTTTTCACAGGCCGTTGAACTGCGCGGCTTCGACAATCTGGTTATGGATATGTACACCGTGCCGGACCGGGTGCATGCCCTGCTGGAACGCCTTACCGAAACCACGCTCGAACATGCGCGGCGGGTGTCGGAGAAGAACGCCGGCGTGTATCTCTACGAATCGTGGGCGACCGCCCCCCTGATTACCCT